>CADCOZ010000203.1 GCA_902803125.1 uncultured Ruminococcus sp. | reverse complement strand
TTTTCAATGCGGACGAGGGCTTCTTGGATATGTTTGAGAGAGTAAGAATAGGATACACGGGCAAAGCCTTCGCCGCAGTCGCCAAAGGCCGTGCCGGGAACAATCGCTACTCGCTGGGCATAAATCAGCTTTTCACAGAAATCTTCTGAGGTCATGCCGGAAATCTGTATGCTGGGGAACACATAAAAGGCCCCTTCCGGCTCGAAACACGTCAGACCCATGCGACAGAAGGAAACAACAATCAGCCGCCGCCGGATGTCATATTCTTCCCGCATATGTTCAATGTCGCTGTCGCCATGCTTCAGGGCTTCAATGGCCGCATACTGAGCCGTTGTCGGTGCGCTCATGATGGCATATTGATGCAGTTTGAGCATTTGCGTAATCACCGGTTCGGGTCCCAAGGCATAGCCTAACCGCCAGCCGGTCATAGCATAGGCTTTGGAAAAGCCGCTGACGACAATCGTCCGCTCTTTCATGTGGGGAATGTCGGCAAACGAAACGTGACGTTCTTTGCCGTAGGTCAGTTCTCCATAGATCTCATCGGACAACACTAAAATATCGTGCTTCTCCAGCACCTTGGCAATCGCTTCTAAATGCTCCCGCCGCATGACGGCTCCGGTCGGATTGTTCGGGAACGGCAAAATCAACAGCTTGGTTTTGGGCGTAATGGCGGCTTCTAACTGAGCCGCTGTCAGACGGAAAGCATCTTCCGCTTTGGTTTCGATAATCACCGGCGTACCGCCGGCCATAATCGTCATCGGTTCATAACAGACAAAAGCGGGCTGGGGAATCAGCACCTCATCGCCCTCCTGCACCAAGGCACGAATGCACAGGTCAATCGCTTCTGAACCGCCCACAGATACCAAAACCTCTGTGTCGGGATTATATTCCACCTGAAAACGTCTGGCATAATACTTTGTAATCTGCTGACGCAGTTCTTCAAAGCCCCTGTTGGGGGAGTACCATGTCTGACCCTTGCGAAGGGTTTCAATGCCCTCCTGCCGAACGTGCCACGGGGTGGTGAAATCGGGTTCGCCAATACTCAGCGAAATCACATGATCCATCTCGTTGGCAATATCAAAAAAGCGGCGGATACCGGACGGCTTCAGGCTGAGCAGACGGTTATTCAACATTTTTGAGTAATCCATCACAACATCAGACTCCTTTGTTCTTCTTCTTCCGTTCCGTCCACAAACGGAACACCGCCCCTCTTATAGTGTGTCAGCACAAAGCTGGTAGCGGTACCGATGACATTATCCAAAGTCGAAAGACGCTTAGACACGAACTCCGCAATTTCCTGAATGGTACGGCCCTTGACCATCGCAATCAGGTCATAGCGGGACGAAGCCGCCAAATAGACACTCTCCACGTTGTCATAAGACATCACGATTTTAGCAATATCATCAAAGCCTGTTTCGGGTTTGGGGGTCACTTTGAGTTCAATAATCGCCATAACACCGGCTTCCGGTACCTTGTCCCAGTTAATCAGGGTCGTGCTGCCCTTGATAACGCCCTGTTCTTTGTAAGCGGCTATCTGCTTTTTGATTTCCTCCTCACTCTGACCAAGCATCGTTCCCAGTTCAGCCGGAGTAAACGCCGCATTTCTGCTCAACAATTCCAATAACTTATTCATTTTCTTTTCTTCCTTTCTATGATTGATTGTTTCATAAGGGGTTAGCGGTTCATCGCAATAAAGCGATTGATTTCAGCAAGCCGGCGGTTCGTATCCTCCACGCCCAATTGATAAAGGTCTTTTAGCATTTCGGTGTCACGGCACTGCCGCTTGATATTAACAGGACAGGAAGGTTCAATCACAATAGCGTTGCCTGCTTCCTGTTCCTGATAGCAAAGGGTGCGTTCCTGCTGATAAACCGTTGGCCGCTGTATCATCACCTCCACCAAACGGGGATAGGCTTTATATTTTCGCCGCAGATAAAACAGCGGAAAGTCCGGTTTATTCTTCTTAACATAGGTTTTGTCCCGTGTCAGCACAACGATATTTTTGCTGATACCATCCTGCACAGCCCTGTCAATCGGAATCGGCATACAGAGGCCGCCGTCCAGCAGTTCATAGTCCTGATAGCGAACAATAGGAGCTATCACCGGTATAGAAGCCGATGCTGTCAAGGTACGGCAATCGGTTTCGGTAACGCTGTCATTTCCAAAGAAAACCGCCTGACCGGTTCGGATATCGGTTGTACCGATGTGCAGGCGCATAGCCGTGCGGTGAAATTCAACATAGTCAAACGGCAGAAGGGTGTGAGCCAGTTCGCCAAAGATAAAGTCAAAGCCAAACAAACTGCCTGTTTTCCAAAGCAGGTGCCAGCCGCTGTAGCGTTTATCATTCGCATATTCGGTATAGATGCGGAAATTACGTTTCGGCTGTTTCGACAAATACGACATCGCATTACAAGCCCCTGCCGAAACGGCATAAGTATCCTGAAGATAAATATCATTCGCCGCCAGCACATCCAGCACCCCGGCCGTATACGCCCCCCGGTTACCGCCGCCTTCCAAAATCAACCCTACCGACATCTTCTTTCCCTCCTCCCCACTCATCCCGGAATGTTGGAGGGCTTTGCCCTCCAACCCTCCCACCAGAGGCTCTGCCTCCGGACTCCGCAAGCCTTTGAAAAGCTTGCGAAAAACTTTTGTGTTGATATTTCATGAAAGTTATCTCTGCGGTCAAGATATTAAACAGGTTCTCAAAAGTGCCGTGTTCCTGTATGAAAAGCCGTCACTCCGGACGGAAGGTAACTTCATGCACACCGGCATCACAGACCAAAAGATAACCCTTGATGGCTCCGTTGAGATAGATCATCTCAATGTAATAGCCCACTTCATGAATGGCGGGATCCTGATGGATAATCGCAAATTCCTCGCCTCGGTTCTTGTAGCGGTTCACAGCGGCATGAATCGGGAAAGTCTGACCGTCCAGCGTCATTTGATCGCCCATAATGGTAAAGGCCGCTTCACCGGAAAAGGTATCTTTCCACGTTCCCTGCACCTCTGCCAACAGGTTATCGTTGATGGTCACATAACCGTAGCGGGATCTGTCCGTCAGCGAAAGGACTTCCTCCGATAAGCCTGTAATAGGGAACAGCTTAACATAGTGCAGTTTGCCGTTTTGATAATAAAGCTGCTGAACGGTCGCATAATCACGGTCGCTTCCCGCATACCGCAAGCCGTTTTGCTGTAACTGCAATTCTATACAGCCGTCTTCCGTTTCTTCTGCCGTGAATGTGGTGGTCAGCACAACCCCGCTTTGCCAAAGGAAAGTAATCTTGTCGTCTTGGATTTCTATGCGGGAACCGATAACACCCGGTTCTTCCCAATTGCCGCTGAGTTCTTCTTCATACTGCATAGGTCTGTCACCTCCTCTGAATCTTGAAAGGCTTTGCCCTCCAACATTCCGTGGTGTTCGAAATGATTTTAGACAGGCTCTTAATCCTTAATCGGCACCAAAGCCGTAATTTCATCTCTCATGCGAAGGGCTTCTCTGCGAGCCGCCTGTGCATAATCCTGCGGTGCCAGTCCTTCTTCCTTTTTCCACGCACACATAATGCCGCGGGACGAGTTGATCACGGCTCCCAGACCGTTTTCATCAAAAGCAGGAGCCACATCGGCGGCTCCACCGCCCTGTGCGCCGTAACCCGGCACAAGGAAAAACGTATGCGGCAGGGCTTTTCTCAATTCACCCAGCTGGGCGGGATAGGTGGCTCCCACAACAGCACCCACGCCGCTGTAGCCATACTGTCCGCACAGTTCTTCGCCCCATGCTTCACACATATGACCCATCGTGCGGTAGATGGTCAGACCGTCGTCCAACTTTCTGTCCTGCAATTCGCCCGATGACGGGTTGGAGGTCTTGACCAGCACAAACAAGCCTTTATCCTGCTCACGGCACACATTCAGTACCGGCTTCACACCGTCTGTTCCCAGATAGGCATTGACCGTCAGGGCATCGCCGCCAAAAACTTCAATGCTCTGTCCTTCTATTTCTGTGGTGCCGAGATGGGCTTTGGCATAGGCTTCCATCGTTGTGCCGATATCGTTGCGTTTGGCATCGGTAATGACAAACATTCCCTTGCTTTTGGCGTAGTCTATGGTACGCTTCAAGGCTCTTACACCCTGCCAGCCGTACATCTCATAATACGCCGCCTGCGGTTTGACCGCCGGCACTATATCACATAAAGCGTCTATCAGTCCCACGTTGAACTGATAAAGGGCTTCGGCCGCTCCTTCCAGCGTTTTGCCATACGCCGCAAAGGCTTCCTCCTTGATATAGGCCGGAATGAAATCTAATTTGGGGTCAAGTCCCGCCACCGTGGGATTCTTTGTTCTGCGAATACCTTCTATCAATCTGTCCAGTGACATCGTTACTACCTCCATTGTTTTATTTTTGTAAACAGCCCGCACCGCCGTTCATCGTGCTGTTTCTCTCAACTCATCAAAAACGATTCTGCCCTGATAAAGGGTCAGCTTCACTTTGGCGGCCAGTGTCAGGCCTTTGAATGGTGTGTTTTTTGATTTGCCGTGCAGTTTTTCGGGGTCAACGGTCCATTCCTCTTCCCGATACAGCATCAAGTCCGCCGGTTCGCCTATGCTCAGTGAACCGCCGCCGGTACCGAGAATCTTGGCCGGATTGACCGACATCTTCCGCACCAAGTCCGATGCAGACATCACACCGCCTTTGACCAGCACGGTATAGGCGGCCGCAAAAGAAGTTTCCATGCCAATAGCGCCGTTCGGTGCCTGCACAAAATCCGCTTTTTCCTGCGGTGTATGCGGGGCGTGGTCGGTGGCGATGGCATCAATGGTACCGTCACACAGAGCTGCTATCATCGCCAAACGGTCATGTTCCGTTCGCAAAGGCGGGTTCATGCGATAGTCGGCATCCCGCTTCAGCAGGGCTTCTTCGGTCAGCATCAGATAATGCGGGGCCGTTTCGGCTGTTACCCGCACTCCACGCCGCTTGGCATCCCGAATCATCGCCGCCGAAACAGCCGTGCTGACATGACAAATATGAATAGGCAGGCCATAGCTTTCCGCTAATGCCAATTCTCTGGCCGTGCCGGCATCTTCTGCCGCACCGGGCATTCCTTTCACACCGAGTGCTTCCGATACCTTTCCTTCATTGACCTTGCCGCCGGCTAAATACGGATCCTCACAGTGAGCCGTTACGGGAATGTTTAACGCCGCCGCTTTTTTCATGGCCGACACCATAATCGACGTATCCAGCACCGGAACGCCGTCATCCGATAACGCACGGATACCCGCCTGATACAGGGCTTCAATATCTGTAGCTTCATGACCGCCCAATCCCTTGGTGATGGCACCGACAATATGAACACGGGCATCGGCATTTTTGGCTTTTTCAACCATATACCGCACCGTTTCGGGCGAATCAGCCGCCGGCTTCGTATTCGGCATGGCAAGCATCTGTGTGACACCGCCGGCCGCCGCCGCACGGCACCCCGTCAGAATATCCTCTTTGTCTGTCTGACCGGGGTCACGCAAATGCACATGAAGGTCAATCAGTCCCGGAACGGCGGTCAAGCCGCTTCCGTCAATGACAAGCCTTTCCGGTGTAAGGTCTGACGGCTCGACAAAACGCCCCTCTTTGACAGCAATATCACCGACCGCATCTATCCCATTGACCGGATCAATGATATGCACCCCTTGAATCAATAGACTATCCATCTTGTATCACCCCTTTTCAATCATCATTCGTCATTGGCTATCAATCTGTTTTTGCCCCTGTTTCCTATCCCACCACGGAGAAAAAACTCCTGTAACATCAACATAAAAGTTTTTCGCAGGCTTTTCAAAGGCTTGCGGGGTGCAGGGTCAAAGCCCTCCAACATTCCGTGGTTACTCTTCGTCATAGGGCGGGTCGGGGGCAAAGAATTTGCTGAGGGAACGCTTCAAACGGGCTCCGAAAGATTCGCCCTTCTTTTTGGCCGTCCTTCCGCTGTCTTCTTCTAAAAGGGCGGCTTCTTCTTCCGATGGCTCATAGCCTGTGTAAAATTCAAACAATTCACCGTTGTCCTCTGCCGGGGCGGGTTCGGACGGGGTTGCAGAACCCGCCCATACGGGTTCTGACGGCTCCGCTGATGCTGTCGGCTCCGACCATTCCTCCCATTCATCCGATACGGCAGGTTTCTCGTCTTCCTGCTCTGTTGATGCTGTCGGCTCTGAGGACCACACCCTTTTGGCGGGTCTGGCCGCCTTGGCCGGCTTAGCCGGTTCGGTGTCATCGACCGGTGCGGCTACAGAAGTCTGTTCGGGTTCTTCGTCAACAGCCGATTTATCAGCACGAGTCGACCGTGACGGCTTGCCCGTGCTGAACCGCTGGGCATAGGCATGGTTCTTCGGCATGGATTTCTTCATCTCTTCATATTGCCGATGATATTCTTCGGCGGTAACACTTTCCAGCCGGGGAATTTCCGTAAAGGCCGTCTGCATCGGCACAACCTCTCTGGGCGGTACCGGCGCCCGCTCAAACACAATGCCGCTTTCCTGCTCAAAAGCGGAAATCGACTGTTCTTCTGCTGACGGGCTTTCCGCTTGGCTAAAAGATTTTTTCATATTGGTCACCTCTGTTATTCGGGTTAGGGTCAGCGTTTCTTCTTTTTCATGGCTTCATACTTGCTGTTATAATCATCTGCTTTGATGCTTTCCAGACGAGGTATTGTTGTGAACATATTTTTCTTTGGAACTACCGGATGCTTCGGAGACGGTGCTCGCTCAAACACAATACCGCTTTTCTTCTCAAACGCAGAAAGTTCGGTGGTACCGGCGGCTTTTTCCTCGTGCGGCACGGAAGCGGCCGTTTCCTCTTTGGAGCGGCGGTCAGCCGGCTTATCAAGGGTCACCGGCATCGGTATGACCACAAAGGGATTCTC
Source organism: uncultured Ruminococcus sp. (assembly GCA_902803125.1). Taxonomy (GTDB): domain Bacteria; phylum Bacillota; class Clostridia; order Oscillospirales; family Acutalibacteraceae; genus UBA1213. Next base: position 503 of record CADCOZ010000203.1, on the reverse strand, counting down.
TGCTTTTTCGGCCGATACGGCATTATAGATCTCATCATGGCGAGCCGTTTCAAAGCCCATCGCTTCCAACTGCTTGTCCTGTTCTTCCGATAAGCGGGTTTCATCACGGATCTCAATATCCATCGGCTGACCGCTGGTGCCGTTCGTGGCTCCAATCATCAGGCCGCCATTATCTGACCGAACAATCTCTAATTCAATGCCTTTGTCTGCGGACGGCGTTTCGGCGGCACTGTCCGGTGTATTCTGCGGCTCTTCAGACGGTGCCGTTGCCTGCGAAGGACTTCCCACCGGCACGGATTCGGCGGCATCTACCTTTTCAATTTCTGTACGCCGCTTTTCGCTTTTCTGGGCGAAAACCACTTCATCACCGGACGGTGCCGCAGTATCCGCCGCTTCAGCGGCCTGTGCCTGCCGCTGTTCCAACGCCTGTAAGTGACCGGATACTACATCATCATAGGTCATGGGTTTGATAACGGTCGCCGGCTTCTCTTCAGCCATCTCAG
>CADCOZ010000202.1 GCA_902803125.1 uncultured Ruminococcus sp. | reverse complement strand
GGCCAGAAATTGCAGCCCTCGCTCGGCAGACCAATGTGCTTGGCTGCATCCCAGCGGATACCGTCAACACCCAGAGCCGCCAGCTCATCAATGTAAGCAGCCACTACCTGCTGTACATAAGCATCTTCGGAGTTGATATCCTTCATACCCAGATCACCGTGTGTAATCTGGTAACGGTCGTTGTAGTTAATAGAGGAACCCTCATTGTGCCAATACTTATCGTCCACCAAATCCGCCTGAATGTTGGTGTGTTCATCGGCCAAATGGTTGGCAACCACGTCAACGATCACTTTAATGCCGAACTCTTCGGCTTTTTCACAGAGTTCTTTGAGTTCATCACGGGTACCGAGGTCACCGTCTTCGGCAACCGTAAAGCTCAGCGGCTGATACAGCCAGTACCACGGACCGGTGCTGACAGAAGGCTGAACCGGAGAAGTCTGAACAGCAGAGAATCCGGCCTTGGCGATATCCGGCAGACAAGCCGTAATGTCGCTGTATTTCCAGTCGAAACAATGGAGAATAACGCCGTCCTGGATATTATCCACCAGACCGTAATCCTCCTCGGTGGCAGCGTTCGCTGTGGTAGACAGAACGCTCATGCCTGCAAACGCAGAAACGGTCAGGGCAGCCGCTATGGAGAGAGAAGCCGCTCTTTTGCCGAAGCTGTGTTTGGCAGAACCTGTTGTGGTTTTCATTTCTATCACGCTCCTAAAAAATAATAATACATCGGTTTTCTCTGTTTTGCGGAGAAAACTGTTATACATTATTATCATAACATATTCAACCGCAATTTGCAAACAAAAAAATATGGATTTGCTTCCTTTTTTACGCTTTTTTGCCAAATCAATTTTATCCCGCCCGTTCCTTGGCGGAACCCCTATCTCAGGACAGCCACTTGGGGGAAACCTTTTTCTGGCGAAAAAAAGGAGAGCGGGTGTCCAGTGGACACCTTGGCCGCAGGCCAAAGCACCCTGACCGAGCCGACAGGCGAGACCCAAAGCCCTCCAACATTAGTCAAAGAGGGGTTTTGGCGATTTTAACGCCGCGGCGGGGGTAACGGGAAGGCGTGGGAGCCGTTTTTTTAAGACAGATGATCGTGCGGGTACTGTCATCGGGCAGAACAAGCGAAGTAACAGAAGTTATCCCGCTGTTGAGTAAACGGAGAGCATTGGCCGCTGACTGTAGTTCGGCTTCTCCATCAGGGCCTTTCATGGCTATAAACTGCCCGCCCACTTTCAGATAGGGAATGCAGTATTCGCACAGCGACGGCAAATTCGCTACCGCACGGGATACCGCATAGTCATATTGTTCCCGATAGGCGGGTTTCTGACCGTATTCTTCCGCACGGGCATGGAGCAGTTCCGCTTGAAGCGATAAGGTACGGCAAACCTCATCCAAAAAGACAAGCCGCTTATTCAGGCTGTCCAGCAGTGTCAGCTGAAGGTCGGGACGCATGATTTTCAGCGGGATACCCGGAAAACCCGCCCCCGTGCCGATATCTATCAGGGAAGCCCCTTCTTTCAGCTCCACACAGGTCAGCACGGTAAGACTGTCAATAAAATGCTTCACGGCAATTTCCTGCGGCTCTGTGATAGCGGTCAGGTTCATTTTTTGGTTCCATTCTATGAGCAGATCAGCATAGGTTTGGAAAGCCGCTGTCTGACGGTCGCTCAGGGACAGCTGATGTTCCGCACACCATGCAGTGAGTATTTCCTGTATCATTCGCCGGTTCCCTCCGATTGTTTTTTCAGGGTCGAAAGATAAATGATCAGCACAGAAATATCTGCCGGACTGACACCGGAAATGCGGCTGGCCTGTCCGATATTTTCCGGACGCACCTTGTTCAGCTTTTCCCGTGCCTCTAACCGCAGTCCTTCAATCGTGCTGTAATCCATGCCTTTGGGCAGACGCTTTTCTTCTAACTTTCGCACCCGCTCAATAATCATCAGCTGACGGCCAATATAGCCTTCATACTTGATTTCTACCTCCAGCTGTTCAAAAATGTTGGGGTGCAGGGCGGGACGTTCGGTATCCACCGGTGCCAATGCTTCATAACTCAGTTCGGGACGCTTCAAAAGGTCTATCAGACGGACACCGCTGGATACGGGCGTTGTTTGATGGGCGGTCAGAATGGCATTCAGCGTTTCGGTGGGCGACAGAACCGTTTTGGCAATCCGTTCCCGTTCTGCCTGCATTTGTGCCTGTTTGGCGGTGAACTTTTCCCAGCGGCGGTCGGAAATCAGACCGATACGCCGGCCAATAGGTGTCAGGCGGGTATCGGCATTATCCTGCCGCAGAACCAGACGGTATTCACTGCGGGATGTCATCATGCGATACGGGTCATTACAGCCCTTGGTCACTAAATCATCAATCAGTGTTCCGATATAGGAACCCGCTCTGTCCAAAATCATCGGTTCCTTCTGCTGTATCTTTAAGGCCGCATTGATACCGGCCACTAAGGCCTGTGCGGCGGCTTCTTCATAGCCGGAACTGCCGTTGAACTGTCCGGCCCCATACAGTCCCGGAAAATCTTTGAATTCCAGTGTACTGTACATTTGTATCGGGTCGGCACAATAATATTCGATGGCATACGCCGGCCGCATGACCACACAATGCTCCAACCCCTTGATCGAGTGATAAAATGCTATCTGCACATCCTCCGGCAAAGAGGACGACATCCCCTGCAAATACATTTCTTCGGTATCCATGCCGCACGGCTCAATAAACAGCTGGTGGCGTTCCTTATCGGCAAACCGGACGATTTTATCTTCAATACTGGGACAATAGCGGGGGCCAATGCCTTCAATTTTGCCGCTGTACATGGGGGAACGGTGTATATTGTCCAGAATAATCTGTTTGGTTCTCTCGTTCGTCCAGCTGACATGGCATTTTACTTTGTTCGTGCCGGGTTCCTCCGTATCGTAAGAAAACGGAATGACCGGTTCATCGCCGCATTGTTCTTCCAAATCGGTAAAGTCAATACTGGACTTCAGCACTCTGGCAGGCGTACCCGTTTTGAAACGGCGAATCACCATGCCGAGCTTTTCCAGCGAGTCGGGCAGATATTTGGACGGAAACATTCCATCGGGACCGCTCTCATAGGACACATCTCCGACATAGATTTTGCCGCCCAGATACGTTCCCGTGGCCAGAATAACAGCTTTGGCTCTGTACTGTGCTTCCAGTCGGGTAGTCAATACCCAGCCGTTTTCGTCCGGTTCCAGTTCAATGATTTCTGCCTGATGCAGTTCCAAGTTTTCCTGCTGTTCGAGTGTATGCTTCATGCGGGTACTGTAAGCTCTTCGGTCAATCTGCGCCCGCAGGGAATGCACCGCAGGCCCCTTTCCCCTATTGAGCATCCGCATTTGCAAAAAACATTCATCGGCCGCTTTGCCCATCTCACCGCCGAGGGCATCAATTTCCCTGACCAAATGTCCCTTGGCCGTGCCGCCGATAGACGGATTGCACGGACAATTGCCGACCGCATCCATATTGATAGTAAACACAGCTGTTTTACAGCCCAGCCGTGCCGCCGCCAGTCCTGCTTCTATGCCGGCATGACCGGCTCCGATAACAGCCACTTCAAAGGTTCCTGCTTCAAATCTCATACTATCTCCATCCTCTCCATTTTCATCCCTATTATAATACAATTCTTCCTGTTTGTACAGTCCTTTCTCCATCGTTTCCCGACTATCCGCCCCCCTCGGAATGTTGGAGGGCTTTGGGTCTCGCCTGTCGGCTCGGTCAGGGCGCTTTGGCCTGCGGCCAAGGTGTCCACCGGACACCCGCGC
>CADCOZ010000201.1 GCA_902803125.1 uncultured Ruminococcus sp. | reverse complement strand
TGGAGGGAGCGCGGGTGTCCGGTGGACACCTTGGCCGCAGGCCAAAGCGCCCTGACCGAGCCGACAGGCGAGACCCAAAGCCCTCCAACACTCCTTATGAGGTGAGGGGGAAGAGAATAAGGACGGAGAGAGAAAGAAGGGAAACGATGAGCCATTGGAGGGGAGAAAGGGGAACGGTGTGGAAAAAGGAGGTCAGGAAGGGAAGAGAGATGACGGCGGCTTGAAGAAGCAGGCCGATGAGCAGAGCCGCTATAAGAGGAGGATGGAAGGAAAAGCGGCGGGAAGAATGAGAACGGCGGCTGCGTAAATTAAAGGCGTGGATGAGCTGACCGGTACTCAGGACGGCTAATGTCATGGTGCGGGCTACAAGCGGTTCGCCGGCTCCGTCAAAAAATACACGGCCGATGGTGAAGGCCAGAAAAGCGATGGCACCGATGAAGCTGCCTTCAATCAGCATATGGCGAACCATGACTTTGGAAAAAAGGCCGGAACCGTGATGGTCGGGCGGCCGCTCCATTTGGCTGTCCTCTACCGGTTCAACACCCAGTGCTAAAGCGGGCATGGAATCCGTAATCAGATTGACCCACAACAGCTGAATGGCCAGCAGGGGCGTTGGCAGGTGGAGGAGAAAGGCACAAAGAACCGTCAGGATTTCTCCGATGTTGCAGGAGAGCAAAAAATGAATGGTGCGGCGAATGTTCTGAAAAATGCCGCGGCCTTGTTCAACGGCCTCGACAATCGTTGCAAAATTATCATCTGTCAGCACCATATCGGCGGCACTTTTGGCGGCATCGGTGCCGGACAGTCCCATGGCACAGCCGATATCCGCACAGCGAAGAGCCGGCGCATCGTTCACGCCGTCACCAGTCATCGCCACCACGGCACCCTTGCGCTGAAACGCTTTGACAATTCGCACCTTGTGTTCGGGCGAAACACGGGCAAAGACGGTACAGCTGTCAATCCGGCGCATCAGCTCGTCCTGCGATAGCTTGTCCAGTTCTGCACCGGTCATGACTTTTGTGCGGCCATCATCAATGCCGACAGCGGCGGCAATAGCCTGTGCGGTCACGGGACTGTCACCGGTGATCATAACCGGACGGATACCCGCTTTTTGACAGCGGAGTACGGCGGTTTTGGCCTGCGGACGGGGCGGGTCTATCATGCCGATCAATCCGCAGAACACCAACTCTTTTTCGATGGCTTCTTCGGCAGGAGATACGGCACAATCCTTATAAGCGACCCCGATGACCCGCATAGCTTGGGAAGCCAGACGGTTGTTGGTGTTCAAAACGGCGGTTTTAGCGGCGGCGGTTAACGGGTGCTGACCGCTTTCCCGCTGTTCATGGGTACAAAGGGACAGGAGAATATCCGGCGCACCTTTGACAATGACACGGGTACCGCCGGTTGGCAGGGTGTGCAGGGTGACCATGCGTTTCCGCAGAGAATCAAAGGGAATCTCCCGTATGCGGGGATAGTGTTGGTCAAGACGGTCTTTTTCCAGCTGATGCTCGGCGGCGGCTAATAAGATGGCGTTTTCGGTAGGACTGCCGGCGGCTGTATAGCCATCGGCGGTTTTGGTCAGGGTGCTGTTACAGCAAAGTGAAGCCAGTGTCAGCAGTTTTTGACCAAACGGCGAATGGGCATTGATGGAGCCGGCTCCGGATGCTAAGGCTTTGACAGTCATTTTATTTTGGGTAAGGGTGCCGGTCTTATCCGAACAGATAACGGTGGTACTGCCAAGGGTTTCAACGGCGGGCAGGTGCCGCACGATGGCACGGTGCAAAGTCATTTTTCGAACGCCGAGAGCCAGCACGATCGTCACAACAGCCGGCAGACCTTCCGGAATGGCGGCCACCGCCAGACTGATAGCAATCAGGAACATATCCAGCGGCGGAACGTGCTGAAACATTCCCAGCAGGAAGATGACTGCGCAAATGCCGAGGGCGGCCAGTCCAAGCCACTTGCCTGTTTTGGCAAGACTTTTCTGAAGGGGCGTGGGCGGGGTTTCTTCCTGATTGATGATAGCGGCAATCGACCCGACACGGGTGTTCATGCCGGTAGCGGTCACAAGAGCAGAAGCATGGCCGGAGGTGATGACGGTAGAGGAAAAGAGCATATTGCTTTGTTCGGCCAAGGGAGTATCGGCCGGCAAAGGTGCGGGATGCTTATCAGCCGGAACGGATTCTCCGGTGAGGGCGGCTTCTTCGGCACTCAGGGCGGTACTGCTGATGAGGCGGGCATCGGCACACACCAAATCGCCGGACGCTACCAGCAGGATATCCCCCGGCACCAGTTCTTCGGAAGGAATCGTTTTCCGCTGTCCGTTTCGGATGACGCAGGCATGAGGCGAGGACAGCTTTTTCAGGGCTTCAATGGCGTTTTCTGCCCGACATTCCTGCACCGTGCCGACAACGGCGTTCAGAATGACAATCAGCAGGATCATGACAGGGTCGGTGAAATCGCCGTCCCCCATCAGAGCGGTGACAAAAGAAATACCGGCCGCTGTCAACAGAATCAGTACCATAAAGTCGGCAAACTGCGAAAAGAATTTTCGGAGCCAGCCGGCTTTTTTCTTTTTGGTCAGTGCGTTTCGTCCGTAAGTGTTCAGCCGCTGACGGGCTTCCTGCGGGGTCAGACCGTTTTGAAGATCCGTTTTCAGCGAAGCCGCACATTGTTGAACCGTCATGCGATACCAGTCCATTGTTTCACACTCCTTAAAGATTTACTACCATTTATATCCCCGCTGAGCCGAAAGTATGCTGTTTTGACCGTGTCGAAAAAAACCAAAAAAGGTGCCGGAGCATATACTGTAACAGTATTATGTGAGGGGGAAAAGGTATGGCAGATTGGAGCATACTGCTGTTAGCGGCCGCTTTGAGTATAGATGCTTGGAACATCGGCATGATCTGCGGGTTTGAGGGCATTCGTATTCCGTTGGGTTCCAGGCTGTTAATGGCTCTGGTGACAACAGCCAGCACAGCGGCGGCGGTGGGAATCGGTTTTTGGCTGTCTGGCATTCTGCCGCCGGTGGTCGGTCAGATTATCGGTACGGTAATGCTGTCGGGGTTGGGATTATATATGACCATAGGGGCGGTCAAAAAACTGCTGTCGGGTCAAGGCGGTTCCGACAAAAGCCGCCGTTCGGCAGACAAAGGACTGCTCCGGGAAACAGCGGAGGTCATCAGCTGTCCGGTCCAATGCGATGCAGATGGTTCTCAGCGTATTGAAAAGCGGGAAGCGGCCGCTATCGGTTTTGCACTTTCGGGCGACTCCGTTGCCTGCGGTTTAAGTGCAGGTATCGGTGCAGGGCTTTCGATGCTGCTGATTCCGCTGCTCTGCGGCGTATTTCAGATGTTGTTTTTGTGGTGCGGCGGCTGGGCGGCCGGCCGTCTGCGGCACATCGGACATTTCCGCCACGAATGGCTGAGTATCGGGGCAGGCCTCCTGCTGATAGCGATGGCCATAGGAAGGTGCTTCTGCTGAAACCCTGCGGAATGTTGGAGGGCTTTGGGTCTCGCCTGTCGGCTCGGTCAGGGCGCTTTGGCCTGCGGCCAAGGTGTCCACCGGACACCCGCGC
>CADCOZ010000200.1 GCA_902803125.1 uncultured Ruminococcus sp. | reverse complement strand
GAGTCCCACTCATTGTTGCAGCGAACCTTGAAGAGAACGCCGACTTTACCGGTTTCAACAACGCCTTCACCCAGAGGGCTTCTGTCACTTGTCTGTGGCTTGATCATGTCAGCTGTAACATTTTCGATTACGATGTCGCCTTCCCAAACGAAGTCGCCGTCTTCATCGGTCATGGGGGTGTCCTTGATGGGCTGATCATTAGCATCTTTACCCCAGTTGTTAAATGTACCGATCAGGCCGAGAGACTGCTGAGCCAGACCTTCCTTATCTGTTACAGTAACTGCACTGGCACTGACAACAGCAAAAGAAGAGATCATAGCGGCTGCGAGAGCAATACCAAGAATCTTTGACTTTCTCATTGTAGTAAATCCTCCTAAAAAATATGATTGGAAACGCACTTCTTTACGCTTCACTATGGGTATTGTACCATGTTTTTTCCGAAAAATCAAGAGGATTCCTTGTTTTTTGTTGCAGGGAAAAAAAGAAAGTCTTGCCAAAAGGATATTTTCGTACACAATTGAGGGATTTTTCCTTGATAGGACAGGTGTCCATCATTTTTCATCGTAAATAATCAACAATATTTCTTTGTTTATCTGTGAAAAATTGAGCAATTTATCCCTAATCATCTGCTCACACGGAAGGATATTTCATATATCACACAAACATTCTGTTTTTTTGCCGAAAAATATATCCATTATAAACAAAGCAGTGCTTTTTCACCATTCTATTTCTCATGAAAATAATTAAAATCGCCGCAAAGCTCATTTTTGAAGTGTCAGGAAAACGCTGAACAAACCCGCTGTACCATTTTTGTATCAGTAAAAAGCGGTTCCCTCTACAGCACCGTCCGTGTTTCCTTCATGAATAACCGCAGACAAAACACAGCGGCTTGAAGAATACGGCGAGTTATGGTACAATATAAAGTGAAAGAAGGTGTTTCCATGAAGCACTATACCTTACAAAGACCCATGTCCGAAACCTTTCCTATCGGCATACTCCTCACAATTGTGGGCGGTTATTTCGATGCCTATACTTATATAGCACGGGGCGGTGTGTTCGCCAACGCCCAAACAGGCAATATCGTTCTGTTCGGCATTCGTCTGGCCGAAGGACAGTTCGATAAGGCTCTCTCCTATTTTATTCCGATCCTTGCTTTTGTTCTCGGCATTTTCACGGCCGAATTGATCCATAAAACCGAAACCAAAACGCCCCTGCACTGGCGGCAAATTATTATTGCACTGGAAATCCTGACCGTTATCGTAACCGCTTTTCTGCCGGCTTCCTCGGAAGGGCTGTATTCCTATAATATGGCGGCCAATGTTATTATCTCTTACGTCTGTTCCCTACAGGTGCAGACGTTCCGCAAAATTCACGGCATCACCTGCGCCACCACCATGTGTACGGGCAATCTCCGCAGCGGCAGTGACCTGCTGATTCGCTACCACACCACTAAAAATAAACAGGATTTGCGGGACGGGCTGAAATACTACTTTATCAACGTCATTTTTCTGCTCGGTGCCATTATCAGCGTCTTTTTGACCCATGCTTTCGGCAGTTATTCTGTCCTGTTCTGCTTGTTCCCGCTGGTGGTCGTATTTGCACTGATGTTCATCAAATAACGGAAACAAAAAACCGTATGTTCCATTTTCGGGAATCATACGGTTTCTTTTTGGCTGTGATGCGGGAGCTTTGACCCCGACGGATTATCGTGTATAGAAAGGAATGGAACGTCCCACCGCCGTGCGGCCGAAATCACTGTTGTAGCTGACAAAATTCAGTGCTAAACCGCCGGTCAGGGGGCCTACTTCCTGTGCCATCTGCTGGAAAACAGCCGGATCGGTGTCGCTGAAATCCACAATGCACAAATAACCGTCCTGTCCGTTCTGACGCAGTCCCCGAAGATAGGCGCTCTTGATACCCGGTGTACGCTTCAGCCATTCATACAGCTTCATGATCATCGGATTCGGCACTCTGGTTAATTCGAAAAATTCAAAAGTCGGCTGCTGCGGTGCGACCGGCTGATGCACTGCCTGACCTGCTGACGGCACAACACTTTCTTCTTCTGCACGGGCGACCGGCTGATGCACCGTCTGACCTGCTGACGGCACAACACTTTCTTCTTCTGCACGGGTGGACGGCTGATGCACTGTCTGACCTGCTGACGGCACAG
>CADCOZ010000199.1 GCA_902803125.1 uncultured Ruminococcus sp. | reverse complement strand
TTTTTGGAAGGGGGTTTGGGGGAAACCTTTTTTTCGCTAGAAAAAGGTTTCCCCCAACGGGGTGCAGGGGCAGAGTCCCTGCCGGGGGTCCAGGGGGAGACCCCCTGGTGGGGTGCAGGGGCAAAGCCCCTGCTGGGAGGTTTGGAGGGCAAAGCCCTCCAACACTTTAGAGGAAGGCATGGAAGAATTTGAAGAAAGGTTTTTTGAGTAGGGGGGTGCGGGTATAGAGTTCGGCGGATAGCGTTCGGTAGATGGATTCGACAAAGTCACGGTCGGCAGGAGGGGGTTGGGCAGGAGCATAGTTGGCTTCCAGCAGGATGCGGATCAGGCGGTCGGTGTCCTCCGACGAAAGGGAAGTGACGGACGAAAGCTGTTCGGCAAAGTCCTCTTCTGAGCCGGTATAGTTTTTCAGCAGTTTGGAGTAGTGAAGCAGATGCATGATGCGGTCAAACAGCTGTCGGCAGGATTGCTTCGGCAGGGAAGAAAGTACCTTTCGGCGGCGTATCAGCACAGCACCGATAAAAATCACAAGGGCTATCGGCAGGATTATCATGACAACCGTAAAGGCGTTGGCTGTCCATGCGGCAAAAGCACCGCCGCCGTTGTTGTCGGTATTGTCGGTGCTGTCGGCGGTTTCACCTCGGAAAGTCCAGTGATGCCGTGCCATGATGGAACGCATGATGGTTTGATTATAGCCGGGATAGGATGCGGACATGGTGCCGCTTGAGTTTGGCGTAACCTCAACAGGTACCCAACCGTAATCCTTCAGATAAATTTCTACCCATGCATGAGCGGATTTATCGGTCAGACTACCGGAAAAGTAACCTTCGTATTGTTCACTGGGAGAAAAATCGGCGGCTGTGGCCACATAGCCGGTGACATAACGAGCCGGAATGCCATACATTCTGTACATCATGGCGGCGGCTGAAGCGAAATGCACACAGTAGCCTTGTCCGTTATCGAACAGGAAATAGTCGATGACATCCTTGTTATAGGGAGTGTTGCCGGGGGTGGTGGTGTAGACAGCTTTGTTTTGCAGGGTCACCAGGATAAACGTGGTGATTTCGTTCAGGTCGGTCAGCGGTTCGGAACGGCAAAGTTCCAGCATACGGGTTTGGTCATTTGGATATTCGGTATATTCCCACTGGATAAAACGCTGATAGGTGTCGGCCAACAGATTGTAAATCGGATTGCTTTCCCAATGTTCGGCGGCATTGGCTTGGGCTTCGGTCAGGTAACTGTTGCCGTAGGAACCTCTGGCGGAGAGTTTGTTCAGAATACGGGATTCGCTCTTTTGGAAAAAATAGGGGCAGTAGATATTGCCGGAGGTGCTGTTGGTCAGACGGCGAATCCACAGAGAAGCCGCTTCACTGTTGAGCAGATAGCCTCGCTCCTCTTCTTCGGCATTGACCTGTAAATAACGGGTGTCGCCAATTTCCACTTCCTCAAAGTAATTATCGTTAAACGTGGTGGTGTCGGCCAGCAGATAGTACATTTCGGAAATGGGGTCAGAGGAATCATAAATCAGATAATAGAAGGAGTAGGGAATATCGCCCCGATAGTCGCTGTAAACCTCTTGAATCACGGTATCCATAAACGGTTCCTTATAAGTGGCGTTGCCATAGTCAGATTCCAAGTTCAGGACAAAAGCGTTGCTCCAATTGCTGTCGCTGTAATTACGGCCGGTAAAGCCCTTCAGATAGAGCGTGTCAACGGGCAGATGATCCAGTGTAATGGCCAGCTGCTTGCGGCCGCTTTGGTACAGATTTCCTCGGTTGATATTGCCGTTGTTAACACTGCTGTCTGCACTGCCGCCGGTCAAACGGGCCACCGTATCTTTGATGAAGCTGTCGGTGGCATAAGCCGCTTCAAATAATTGCCGTTCGGAACATTTTTCGAGTATCAAAGCCGGCACGGTTATCAGCAGGATCACCGCCAAGGCCAGCACTACACTGGCGGCATTGATGACCGAACGGCGGTGCATGGTCATAACACTGCGGCTGCTGCGGCGTTCGGACATATTCACCACGATAAAGCCGATTTCATAGGTGCCGATCAGCAGAAGGGTCAGGATGTTCATTGAATGGTCAAAAACAGGTACCAGCAGGAGCAGAACCAGACCGCCTACCAGCATGATGACATGACTGCGGATAATAAACTCCAGAGCAAAGAGGAAAAACGTGATTAAAAAGGCAAAGAGCAGGACAAACAGTGTATCCACCGGCAGATTAGTCAGCGGCAGTCCTCGTGAAATCATGATTTTCATATGCACGGTTACTTGATAAACCTGCGGCACCAGTATAATACCGGCAATAAACGTCAGGACGGCCGACAGAATGATAAACAGATTGCCGTGACGGGTATATAAGTACCAGAAAACAGTATTCAGCACAAGGGAAAAGCCAATCAGCAAAAAAGTGGTGGAGGCATTGACGGAAAGCAGGTCACTGATTGTGAACAGGATGCCGGAGGTACCCGCTAAATAGAGTATCAGCAGCAGAGGAGAAGCGTCAATCATGCGGCGTTTGCGTTCTTCCACTCGCTGAACAGCTTTGTCCCGATAGGTTTTGGTGGTGCGGACGGTTATTCTTTTGATGATGGCTCACCTGCCTTTATGATGTGAAATGGGGAAGGACAGCCCGACAGCCGACAGGCGGCTTACAGGCAGAAGGTCATGGAGGAAAGCTCCTGTTCGACTGTTTCTTTATGGAAGGCATAGACAGGCTGACCGGAGAAGTACCATTCCAAATGGGTGTTGATGATCATAAGCCCCTCCTGCTGTGGGTCAAGAGAAGCATAAAGGACTTCCGGTGTACAGGCTTTGTCCGCTAAATAAAGCTGTGCCAGCATTTCGGCGGCTTCGGTTTCGTGATCCACTCGATAGCTTCGAACGGCGTTCCGCTGTTTGTCGTACCAATGCACGTTGATATAAATATCCTTTTTCAGCAAAGCAAGCATGACGGAAAAAATAATTTCGTAAAAAGCGTCCCATTCATCTGTGCCGATGTTGGTATCGGTGGTGTCAAGCAGCAGATCGAAAATATAATCGTTTTCCTTGCTGAATTCCTTGACCCAAAGAGTATCGGTGCGGGCGCTGTAGTTGCGGTGAATGTGACGGCTCAGGTCGCCCGGCTGATATTCACGAATCTGCCGGACTTCGCTGTGGTCATCGCCGGGTTTACTGCTGTGAGTTTCTGCCACGGGCAGGTTATCATAGCGGCCGGACAGCGGCATTTCAATCTGCATCGGCTTTTCCACCGGAAAAACAATCAGCTGTCCCTTTTCCGACATTTTTCGGACAGAGAAAAAAATAGACAGCGGGTCGTACACAGTGGCCTTTTTGATTTGCCACTCAATAATGCCGCAATAGGGAGCCTGTAAATAGAAGTAAGAGAGGTTCTCTTCGTTCATGCTGCGGCCGCCGGCACAGCCGCTGAATTTTTTTCGCACGGGGTGTTTGTCGGTAGTATATTTCAGCTGAAGTTTCAGACGGTAGCGGTTGACCGGCAGACGGCTGCTGTTTTCAGCAAGAACCGTCACTTCTTTTTCGATTTTTTTGAAGGCGATGTCTTTTGGTTTTGGCAGAGTGATTTTCAGGTGATGGTGTTGATAAATCGCCAGACAGCACATGGTCAGCGGAACCAGAAAAAGGCAGACGGACAGCACCATCATCGGAATCTGATGGAACATACCGGCAAAGTACCAGATAACCAGCATCACCAAGAACAGAATGACCGCCTTCATGACGGTTTACCTAAATGGGGCTGTGGTGTCCGCCGCAGGATATCGTCCAAGATATCTTTGCGGCCGCTGCCGCTCATTTTGGCGGTCATGCTCAAAGAAAGCCGATGAAACAGCACATACGGCAGCTGTGCGATGACATCCGCAGGAACGACAAACTGGCGGCCCTGCAGCCATGCATAGGCTTTGGCGGTTTTGACCAGTGCGATGGTGGCACGGGGACTGGCTCCCCGCTCAATATACGGATGGTGACGGGTAGCGGTCACCAACTTAATGATATAGTCATACACAATGTCCTTGATATAGATTTGATGGATTTGCTGCTGCATTTGCAGGAATGCTTCACGGGTTATCACGGCAGAAACCTGATCGGTGCGGGTACCGGCTCCGGCGGTGCGGGCAATTTCCAGTTCGCTTTGATAATCGGGATAGCCGAGGGTCAGGGTCACCATGAAGCGGTCAATTTGTGCTTCGGGCAGCATTTGGGTGCCGGTGGTGCCGGAAGGGTTTTGGGTGGCGATAACCAGAAAAGGATTGGGAGCCGGGCGTGTAAGGCCGTCAACCGAAACCTTGCGTTCTTCCATGACTTCCAGCAAAGCCGATTGTGTCTTGGGAGAGGTGCGGTTGATTTCGTCCGCCAACAGGATATTGCAGAAAACACTGCCTTCCTGATAGACAAACTTTTCTTCCTCACGCCGATAGACCGAAAAGCCGGTCAGGTCGGAGGGCATGACATCGGGCGTAAACTGCACTCGTTTACAGTCCATTCCCATGGCCTTGGCAAAAGCGATGGCCAGGGTTGTCTTGCCCACACCGGGAATATCTTCCAGCAATACATGGCCATTGGCCAAAAAAGCGGTCATGATTTCGGCGGTTTCGGCTTTTTTGCCGAGTACAACGGCGTTGACTTCGTTCAAAATATTATGGGCTTTTTCTACATAGGTCAGATCCATTGGGTTCACCTCGATGATGTTGAAACAATGATATCCTTCAGCTGAAAGGGAATGACTTTTTGCAAATCCTGCGGCGACATTTCGATTTGCAGACCAATGCGGCCGCCGCTGAACAGAATGGTGTCGAAGGTCTGTGCGGAAAGATGAATTGTAGTGGTGAAAAACTTTTTCATGCCGATGGGTGAACAGCCGCCGTGAATATAGCCGGTCAGCGGGAGCAGATCTTTGGCTTTCAGCATGGCAACGGCTTTTTCGCCCACGGCCGCAGCCGCTTTTTTCAAATCGAGTTCTTCGGCGACCGGCACCAGAAAGACATAGTGCTGTCCGGATTTGGCGACAGTGACTAAGGTTTTGAAGACCTGAGCGGGATTTTCACCCAGTACAGAGGCCACTTCTGTGCCGCTGAGGGCTTCTGTGTTGGTATAATAATGTTCCTGATAGGGAATTTTCATGCTGTCTAATTTTCGGACGGCGTTGGTTTTGGTTTCCTTGGCCATTGGTTACCGCTCCTGTCTGTTTCGGTTTCGAACTGTCTTTCCTGACATATAGCTTATTGTATCATAGATGGAACCGTTTTTTCAATACCTTTTTCTAAGGACAGCCACTTGGGGGAACCCCTTTTCTGGCGAAAAAAGGGGAGAGCGGGTCTCCAGTGGAGACCTTGGCCGCAAGGCCAAAGCGACCGGACCGAGCCGACAGGCGAGACCCCCCAACCCCCCTCCCTAAATTCGCTGACTTGATCTGAATCAAGATGATTTATTATTCTCTATTTCTTCCCGAAATTCGCCAACTTTTGGCTCCTCACCCATTATTCATTATTCGTTATTTCCGGCAACGCCCTCCAATGAGAAGGAATTTGCAATTTTGTGCCAATAAATTTGCAAAAAAATATAGATTTTTCGGAACAGATATGGTATGATAAAATAGAATCATTAGGAAAACTCCGAGAAGGAGAGGTTCAAAAACCGTATCGGTATCTGCTTGATGGAACCGATGCTATCATATAGAATGTAAAGAGGGAGTTTTTGACTATGGAAAAAAGACTGATTTTTGTAACATCACCGCCGGCCTGCGGCAAAACAAAGCTGTCCAGAAAATTAGCGGCGGAACTGAAACACATTGTGTATCTGGATAAAGATACGCTGATTCCGCTGTCCAAACAGATTTTTGCGGTTGCCGGTGAGGAATATAACCGCAGTTCTAAATTCTTTGAAAAAGAAATTCGTGATTATGAATATGAAGTAATTTTAGATTTGGCCTTTGAAGCCCTTCGCTATGCGAATCTGGTGATGGTGAATGCTCCGTTTACCAGAGAAATCCGTGACAATGATTATATTCGTGCCTTGAGAGAAAAGCTGGCCGAAGCCGGTGCCAAGCTGACGGTGATTTGGGTGGTGACCGATCCGGAAGTATGCCACCAGAGAATGATCGACCGCAATTCCGACAGAGATGTTTGGAAGCTGGCGCATTGGGAAGAGTATCTGGCCACGCTGAATTTTAATATTCCGGAAAATCTGCGGGATCCCGATGATCCCGGTTCTCTGTTGCTGTATCATAATTCTACCGATGTGGAAGCAGAAGTGGATTTTGCTCATCTGCTGGCCTTTTTCAAGGATTATGACTAAACAACAGGATACGCAGCGGATAACGGTTGGTAACAGCCAAAGGAGTGGTGCGTGATGGTTATTTTAGCAACGATGGCGTTAGTCTGGGGCGTTGTGGCGATTGGTGCGGCTTTTTTTAACCATTTGCGGGACTACAGCAGTGATGTTTACGACAAGGTTAAGGAAA
>CADCOZ010000198.1 GCA_902803125.1 uncultured Ruminococcus sp. | reverse complement strand
GTATTGCCAAAACGAACTTGACGGCAGGCGTACGCTGTTCCTCTGTGCTGTTTGGCTTGTGTCATTTTTCCGAAACCATCTCGTGGGATACGGTCATGCCGTCGCTGATGAATATAGTGCTGGCCTTGGCGGCAGGCTTTCTGCTGGTGATGATTTTTGTCAGAACCGGCAGTCTGCTGGTGTGTATCGTGTTCCATTCCGTTAATAATATTCTCACAGGCTTTTTGCCCGCTGAAAGACTGCTTCAGGTATTCGGCAGTGAACAGACCGTGCTATGGGTGAATTTCGCCTTTCGTTTTGTGCTGATCGTTCTCTACCTGCTGTATGTATGGAAGTGCCTTCCCAAAAGAAACGCCTTGCGGGTAGGGGAACTTTTCGGTGAAGATTCCCAAAACATCCCGTCAACGGCCGCTCAGAAGGATTCCGCCTTCAGGTAGTTAGCGCACTTGCGCAGGGCCATCCGGGCTACCTTGAGATGCTTATAGACGGTTGTGGGACGGATATGCAGGGCGGCGGCAATATCGCAGACTTTCTGATTCTCAAAAAAATAAAGGCGTATACAGGTTTTCTGCCTTTCTGTCAGCTCCACCCTCATGGCAATATCCAGAAGCTGTTCCATACGTTTGGCTCGTCGGGAACGGCTGGTATTGCTTTCGAACAGCTGCCAAGATACGAATTCTTCCATTTGATTACTCAGCGTCAACAGTTTCTTTTGCATCCCATTTATCTCCTTTACTGCGCAGTTCTGCGGCACGCTCTATGGAATCGTCAAGCATTCCCTGAAGAACGGCGAGGTCGTGTTTCAATTCGGCCAGTTTGGATGGCGGGGCGGTTTTTATTGCCTGCTTTTTGTCTTTGATTTGCCGTTTTAACTTGTTTCTGCTGACATCATATTCGGCGGCCCACTCATAAAAGTTCATCGTTTCTCCTCACTCTCCTACACATATCGTGTATATGTATTGGCTAATAAAACGGTTCTGCAAAGAGATGTTTCTTTTGCTGAACCGCTTTTTTTAACCTCTTATCTTCTATTATACCCCGTTTTGAGGAAAAATCAAGATAAAATCGAAAATTTGTTCGAACTGTACGAAAAAATGTACTTTTCCGATAGCAATTGATGTGATTGACAAAAAAACCTTGAAAATACACTAAGTGTGTGGTATACTATAGCTGTCAATTAGCTTGGTTCTGACGGAGCCGTGCGAAACACCTGCTGAACACGAAAAAAGAGGCACCCGCATCCGTGCGGCACAGAGGAACAGCAGACGCAGAACCATCAGCGTTTTTGGGATGGTGTTCTATCCGTGAGCCGATGAGAAACATCTGTACGCCGCTATTTTGCTGACAGGGGGGACTTCCTTTTTTGAGGAAAAAGGCCGCTTAGCCGGCGGAGGGCGTTTCGATGTGATGGGCTTCATTGACAGACAGTGATAGACAGTGACGAGCCGTTCAGCGGCATTTTTGGGGTGACAATGATGACATGGGGAGAAAAAATCAAACAGTTGAGGAAACAGGCACATATGACCCAGTTACAATTAGCGGATAAATTGGGCATATCCCCTTCGGCGGTGGGAATGTATGAGCAGAACAGACGGGAACCGGACAGCCGAATACTGAATAAGCTGTGTGCCATATTTGGGGTTTCGGGCGATTACTTTATCGGATATGCCCCCAAACAGCCGATGAATCGTCAGATGGAGGTGTCGGAGGTATTCGATGAGTTCACCGACCGTCTGGCCATGCAGGAAGGATTGATGTTTGACGGCATACCGCTGAGTGATGAGGACCGGCAGAAAATTATTGAAGCCATACAGGTAGTAGAGGCGATTGCCCGCAAACAGCATAAGAATGTTACGGGTGATAAAAAGTAAAGGGGGGCGGCAGATGACAAAAGCAGAAGAACACGCCCGCCAATTGGCCGGTTTTTATCATAGTGCGGAACCGTCAGTTATTTGTGAAAAAATGGGTGTTGTCACACTGGAGCAGGATCTGCCGCCCTGTGTGAAGGGGTTTACGCTGGCGATGAACGGGACGCATTTTATTGTTCTGAACAATGTGTTGGCAGATGACGACAAGCGTTTCACATTGGCGCACGAATTGGGGCATATCATTCTGCACAAAGGGACAAATTCTTTGCAGCTGCGGTGTCAAACGGATTTTTGTGTGACGAAATATGAACGGGAAGCCGATGGTTTTGCCGCATGGCTGCTGTTATTGTCGGAGCTGTCCGAACTCAGCGGCCGAGAAAGTGTTACGGCCGAAGAAGCCGCCCGTATTGCTCATATCCCGCCCGCCGTAGCCCAAACGGTTTTTATCGAGGACGCAGGCGTTTGATGAGCGGTCAGGAACGTGCGGGGGAATGAGGCCGCCAAGCAATCAGGGACAGGCGGCTTTTCGGAATCATATGTTGAGTGTCTGCCAAAGTGAGGGGTGATGCGATGAAGCGATATATGAAAAGAGCGTATGCAGAGGGAACAGCAGGCTTTACGTTTTATGATGAAACGGGTCTGGAACTGTATCGCTTGGCGGGAGAGGACGATAAATACCGACAAAATCGTCAAAAATTGCTGATGACGGATGCAGACGGCCGTCCGGTGGCTGAAATCGTGCATAAACAGCTGATGCTGCATTATTGCACGATTCGCTGTCAGTCTGGATTTTATGTTCTGCTGCCGAACATAAAGGAATGCTTTCAGTTTTTGATTTACGGCAGCACTTATCGTTTTGCCGGTGATTTAGCAGAGGGACGCTTTTCGTTGTTTGATGTGGACAAAAGCCCCGTCATGACCCAAAAACAATGTTGGACAAGCTATGGTGATGGCTTTGAGATAGAATTATATTTACCGGAACAGGAAGTATTTTCCCTGTCTGTGGCAGTTTGTGCGGCCCTGTTTCTCTCGACCGCCAACGAATCACCGGCCATCATCCAGTAACATTCCGACCACCACGAAATGTTGGAGGGCTTTGAGTCTTGCCTGTCGGTTCGGTCCGGGCGCTTTGGCCTTGCGGCCAAGGTGTCCACCGGACACCCGTGCTCCCTCCAAACCTCCCACAAGGGACTCTGCCCCTTGACCCCGCAAGCCTTTGAAAAGCTTGCGAAAAACTTTTGTGTTGTTGTCTTTCAAGCTCCTGCCGTGTGAAACCTCTGTATACTCCCCCTGCATTGGCTCGGCAAACTATCAGCATAACCCCAGCAAATTTGGGAAGGGGCAGAAGTAATGAATAATGAATAGTGAATAATGAATAATGAATAATGTTTAGATATCCGACAGGGCAGGTCAAAGTCAGCGAATTTCGGGAAGGGGCTTGGG
>CADCOZ010000197.1 GCA_902803125.1 uncultured Ruminococcus sp. | reverse complement strand
TATTTGGCGTTTTTCTCGATAAACTCACGCCGAGGTTCTACCTTATCGCCCATCAGAATGGTGAATACCTCATCAGCAGCAGCCGCATCTTCCATTTCAACCCGTAACATAATACGGGTTTCCGGGTTCATAGTGGTTTCCCACAGCTGTTCAGCGTCCATTTCACCAAGACCTTTGTAACGCTGAATCTCATACTTGCCGCCCAGTTCTGCCATGATTTTATCCCGTTCCTGATCGGAATAAGCATAATAGTGATCGTTTTTACCCTTAGTAATGCGATAGAGCGGCGGCTGAGCAATATAGATATGTCCTTCTTCAATCAGGGGACGCATAAAGCGGAAGAAGAACGTCAGCATCAGGGTGCGGATATGGGAACCGTCCACATCGGCATCCGCCATAATGATAATCTTGCCGTAGCGGAGTTTATCCAAATCAAGATCGTCACCAATGCCGCATCCCAGTGCCGTAATGACCGGCATCAGCTTATCGTTGCCGTATACTCTGTCCAGACGGGCTTTTTCCACGTTCAGCATCTTGCCCCACAGCGGGAGAATGGCTTGAAACCGCCGGTCACGGCCGCCTTTGGCAGAACCGCCTGCGGAATCGCCCTCTACGATATAGATCTCGGTTTCTTCCACATTTCTGGACTGACAGTCTGCCAATTTACCCGGCAGACTGGCTCCTTCCATCGCCGTTTTTCGCCGTGCCAAATCTCTGGCTTTACGGGCGGCATCTCTGGCTCTCGCCGCCATCAGGGCTTTTTCAAAAATAGCTTTGGCCGTCATCGGGTTTTCTTCCAGATACTGCTCCAATTTATCGCTGACCAGCTTATCCACCAATCTGCGGATTTCGGTATTGCCGAGCTTGGCTTTTGTCTGGCTCTCAAACTGGGCATCCTTCAGCTTCACACTGATAACCACCGTCAGCCCTTCACGGACATCTTCACCGCTGAGCGGCTTTTCGCCCTCTTTAATAATATTGAATTTGCGGGCATATTCGTTCATCACACGGGTCAGCGAACGCTTGAAGCCTTCCTCATGGGTGCCGCCGTCATTGGTGTGAATGTTATTAGCAAAGGATAGGATCAGCTCGTTATAGCTGTCGTTATACTGCATGGCAATTTCGGCAGAAGCGGTATCGTCATCATTTTTGGCCTGAAAATGGATAATATCCGGATGGATAACATCCAGTCCCTTCTTTTTGTGGATATACTCAACAAAGCTGGACACGCCGCCTTCATAGCAGAAATCCTCGCTCAGAATATTGTCGGGGTCACGCTCATCTATCAGTTCAATGTGAACGCCGGCATTCAAAAAAGCCTGTTCCCGCAGTCTGGTGGAGAGTACCTCGTAGTCATAGACATCGGTTTCGGTAAAAATCTGCGGATCCGCTTTGAAGGTAACCATTGTACCGGTTTTGTCGGTATCGCCAATCTGCTCCAGTTCTGTCACCGTTTCGCCTCTTTCAAAACGCTGGCGATAGATATGTGTTCCGTCATACACTTCCACCTCTGTCCATTCCGACAGGGCATTGACCACAGACGCTCCCACCCCATGCAGACCGCCGGCCACTTTATAGCCGCTGCCGCCGAATTTACCGCCGGCATGAAGCACCGTGAACACCACCGTTACAGCGGGAATCCCTAACTTCGGCTGTAGTCCCACAGGAATACCTCGTCCGTTGTCCGTCACACGGATGATTTCGCCCGGCAGAATATGTACACTGATTTTACTGCAATAACCGGCCAAGGCTTCGTCAATGGAGTTATCGACAATTTCATACACTAAATGGTGCAGTCCTCTGGGACCGGTTGAACCAATATACATACCCGGTCTTTTTCGGACTGCTTCCAGTCCTTCCAATACTTGTATTTCTTCGGCCCCGTAATTGCCCGTTGCCTGAGAAATTTCATTCGGTTCCATCTTTTAACCTCCTTCATGGATGGTTCGGCTGTCCGCAGAAACGGTTTTTCATGAATCACTTTTATTTTTGTCTGCGAGCTGTTTTAACCAATCTTGTAAAAAACGGTGCTGTCAGCAGTGAAAGCAAAATAACAGCAGCATCGGTCAGTATCAGAACAATAAAGGTACCCTGATTGATGTCTTTTGAAGTATGAAATACCACCAAATTGACCACCGTCATCAAAATACAGGCGATGATTACCGGAATGCACCGGTACCATTTCCGCACCGCAAACTTTTTTTGACAATGGTAACAGGTCTGTACCTTTCCTTTCAGGCCAATGATATCCCTATAACGATAAATCGTATGGCAATAGGGACATTGCTGCATTCTGGACATAGCGTTCCTCTTTTCTGCTGTATATCAATATTGACGGAAACACTGCATTCATCGGCTTTTCGTGCGGGATATCCCACACGTTCGGTTATGTTGGCAGTGAAAGCAGGGATTCCGGATGCATTTTTCCTCTGTTCTTCATAAGAGATCGTTATCATCTGTCGGTGCTGCGACAGAATAGGGTTCTTCGGGAACCGTTTCGTCCGGTTTCGGCGTTTCCTCCGATTCGGAAAATAAGGTTCTGTCCTCTGCCATCATTTGTGTTTCGTGATTGATTTCAAAAGCGATACGGGTATTATGAATCTCTTCCGGTTCGCTTGTTAAGGGCATTTCTGCCGGTTCTTCCTCATCGGTTTCGGTTTGGTGAACGGTATGTTTCTTAACCCGCATGAATCTTGCAGAAAAATCTTCTTCTACATCCAACATAACGGGTCTTGTATCGGTTGGCGATGCGGTTGTTTGATAGGCGGCTTCACTGGGGATAGGAGCGGCTGTTCTGTCCAAAATTTTCTTGACCGCCGACCGATCCTTACAAGGCACCAGCCTGACAAACAGGGGAACCACAAGATAAAAAATAACAAACGGTGCCAATACACAGACTATCCCAAGAAAACTGGCATGGTTGCCGGCAATAGAGTAAAAGACTACAATCAGTAACGCCACAATACAAACCATACTGGCAATCGCATAGGCCGAACGTCCGATAACAACATTTGAAATGCATTTGCATTGGGGACAGGTATACTCTCCCTTTGTCTTTAAGAACATCGAACCTATGTATGAAATGCGTTTATGACAATAAGGACAGGCCGGACGTTTTAATTTTGCCATGGGGCATCATTCCTTTCTTTCTCCTTCTTCAATCATCTGGGCCGCTCTTTTCATCAGCGTTCCGGGCAGCAGCTGACAAATATAAACGGTTTCGGCCGTGCTGTTTTGGCTTACCACAAAGGATTTGGGCAGTTCGGCAGATACATTGATAATTTTACCGCTTTTTTCTGCTTCTGTCAAAAAAGCTCTGGTTTTGGAGGAAATCGTAGATTTTTCCAAGTCGAAAATGCCGATAATGTCGTTCTGCTGTACCACCGTATCGCCGCCTAAATGAAGATACACATTTATTCCTCCTCTGCTTCTACTCGGCCTTCACAGATATGCACTTGGTGAACCGCTTCGATTTCTTTTTCACAGCAGGTGATAAACACCTGAAAGCCTTCTAACTTTGTCAGCAAATACTGCTGTCGGTTCGGATCCAGTTCGCTGAGAACATCGTCCAGCAAAATGACGGGATTTTCTCCTTTGGCACGACCCAGCAAGGCCGCTTCTGCCAATTTCATGGATAACACCGCACTTCTCTGCTGTCCCTGTGACCCGAAACTGCGGGCTTCTTTGCCGTTGATTTTGATTACCAAGTCATCCCGGTGTATGCCGGCTGTCGTA
>CADCOZ010000196.1 GCA_902803125.1 uncultured Ruminococcus sp. | reverse complement strand
CATTGTTTTGAGCGGCTCTGTCAGCGAGTTGGCCATTAACCTGCCGCAGATTTCCTTTAAGGTCAAGGACGGCTCCTCCGTGACGATTCAGAATATCCCGTATGGTGTTACCTATACCGTCAGCGAAGAAGCCGGTGATTATACCAAGACCATTACCTACAGTGATGAAAACAAAGTGATTGATGATATTTCGGCTGCCGTTGCCACACCGGATACGGTTTCCATCGTCAATAATAAAGAGGCTGCCCAAATCGTCCTGACCAAGAAGAATAATCTGGGGACGAAGATTGCCGGAGCCGAGTTTGAAATTGTCTGTGAAATCGCTAATGACGGTTCTCAGAAGGATATTGATTATACCGTCAGCTACACGAAGAGTGACGGCGGCAAGGTCTTTACCTTTGGCAAGCTGAAGCCCAACACAACCTATCTGATTCGTGAAACAAAGGTGCCGGAAGGCCATCAGGGCGTTGAACCGTTTACGGTAACGACAACTGAAGCCGACAGCACCGTATACAAAGATGTGTTCAATCCCGTTATTGAGATTGTGATGCCGGAAACAGGCGTACTGCCTGCCCCGCTGAACATGACCATTATCGGATTGTCTGTGATTGGCCTTGCAGTTTTGGCTCTGATTTTCTACAGAAAGAAGCTGCTGGCAGCCATCTATACCGAAGATAAGGAGGTATAAGAGCGGCACATTATCTTCTTTTGGAATCCATATGGCAGTACGATAGTCGTGCGGATCGCCTGCCATATTACTACCGCCCCGCACGGCCATCAAAAAAACAAAACAAATTGGAGGTAAACAACAATGAAAAGAAAGACAATGAAAAAAGCGGGTGCAGCGGTGCTGACTATGGCACTGCTTCTGTCTATGGGTGCTATGGCAACGCCTGTTTACGCAGAGACCGGTGATGCTCTGACCATTCAGATGGAAAAGATCACCTGTGACGGTGAAGATGTTGAACTGGCTGCGATGAATGTTTATCAGGTAGCCAAGAGAGACAACACCGGCAAATGGGTTTGGAATGATCCTTTTAAGAATGTCAACACCACTCCCGAACTGCTGAAAACATTCACTGCCGCAGAATTGAATGAACTGGCCACCACTCCCGAACTGCTGAAAACATTCACTGCCGCAGAATTGAATGAACTGGCCAAGAGCTTCAAGAGAAGCGCCGCGAATGCGGCTTCCGCAAAAGTTTCTGTTGGCAACGCTTCATTGGTGGATGACAATTATCAGATCACCATCGCTTCCAATAACGGCGGCACCAATGTTGACGGCGTTGGCTACTATCTGGTTGTACCGGCGGCCACCGACAACACCATTATCTTCCAGCCGGCTCTGGTAGAGATCGACAGCGCAGGAAGCGAGTATACCACCGTAAAAGCCAAGGCTAACCCGATTCCGCTGCACAAGTATATCACCGCTACCACATTGGGTGAAACCTCCCGTACAGACGGCAAGAGCAAGACCAGCACCGCAACCGTGAACGATGTTATCAGCTACAGCATCGAATCTGTTCTGCCGACATACGCCGAGAATCTCGAACTGAGCGATCAAGTGATGTCTTATGTGATGACCGATGATCCTTCCGCCGGTATCGACATTGATGTAGACACCATTGAAGTTACGATCGGACAAACTGTTGTGTACAATAAGACCACCTCAGAAGCTGACGTAGCAGTCGTTAAAAAGGGTGATGTGGACTATACCGGCGACGGTTTTGAATTGACCATTTCCGGACAGAAGCTGGTCGAATGCATGGGTGCCGATATCAAGGTTACCTTTGATGCAGCTATTGATGAAGAGAATGTAGTATGGGGCAGCGGCACCTGCGGCGAAGACGGCATTCATACCGATGCCAATGGCGTTGACCTGACCGGTAACCCGAACACCGTTATGCTGACATGGGGCAACAACTATGTCACCGGCGGTTATGTCAATCCTGATAATCCCGATGGTCCCGAAGATCCTGAGCATCCCTATGTACCGGATGAACCCATGAAGAAGGATTCCGTTACTACCTATGTTGGCAAGGTTGAAATCGTGAAGCAGCAGCAAGGCGAAGAAGGAACACTTCCTCTGGCGGGTGCTGTGTTTACACTGAGCAAGGCTGAAGATAATTCCTTTAGCAAGAGAGCCGTTTCCAATGACAACGGTCTTCTTGATTTCGGTTATCTGCCTGCCGGCACTTATACCCTGAGAGAAACCAGTGCTCCGAACGGCTTCAAGACCTTTGGTGCTTCTTATACCTTCACCGTTACCACCAAGGCCGCTTCTGCTGATTCTGTAGACTTTGATACCTATGAAGTAGACCCTGAAATAGTTAACACCTCTGAAGTTATCGTTGAGAATGTTACCTTCACCCGCGTTGAAGACACCAACAGTGCTTCTGCGAGAATCGAAATCCTGGATCCTCCGGCTGACATCCTGCCTGCTACCGGCGGTATCGGTACTTATGTATTCACCTTCGGCGGTGCTGCCATCATTCTGCTGGCTGCTGTGCTGTTCGTGGTTTACATGAAGAAGAGAAAGGCTGAAGACTAATCCCTTCCCTTTTCCGTCCCTTTGACTAAATGAATCTGCTCCCCCTGCGGGAGCAGGTTTTCCAAAGGATTTGAGCCAATCAAGTCCTTCGGAAAGCCCCTGAAAGGATTTTTGTCTTGAAAATATCCCGAAAAAAACACGTCCTGATTCTGGTGGTCATTGGTCTGGTCTATTTTGTTGGTGTGGCCGCCGTGATTTATCCGATTATCGGCAATATCTACAGCACCAATTCCTCCAAAGAAACGATACAGTCGTATGTGGAAACGGTCGAGAAAATGCCGAAGGAAGAAATTGACCAGCGGTTGCAAAAGGCCGAGCAGTATAATGAACAATTAGCACAGGGTCAGTATGATGAATCGCTGGCCAAGGCGGTTTGTCAGGCGGATGAGCTGATGTGTTATGTGGATATTCCGTGTTTGAGTATCTATCTGCCGGTTTATTACGGCACTTCCGATGAGGTGCTGGAAAAAGGCTGTGGCTGGCTGGAAAAAACCTCCCTGCCGGTGGGCGGCCAAAGTACCCATGCATCAATTTCGGGTCATACCGGTCTGCCCAATGCGGAGATGTTCACGAAATTGGATGCCATGAAGGTCGGCGATGTTTTCTATATCCATATCTTTAACGAAACGCTTTCGTATGTGGTGGACAATATCAACACCGTAACCCCCAACGATACCAAGCATTTGCTGATAGAAGAAGGGGAGGACTTTGTCACACTGCTCACCTGTACGCCCTATGGCATTAACGATAAACGGCTGTTGGTTCGTGGCAAACGCTTTGTGGCCGGTAGTGTCATGGACATTCCGGAGGCTTCCCAAGAGCCGCAGGAAGATATGACACAGGCGGCCGTGAGAGTGGATAAAAGCCTTCAGCGGCAGATTGACCAAAACATGACGGTCATTATCATCATTGTGGTGTCCGCTGTTGGCGTGTTTGTCGTGGCGTGTATCTGGCTGAGTATCGTTCTGCATCGCCGTGCCAAGTATTCGACGGGTGCAAGAAAAAAAGTGTCGGAGGAAAAGCATGGCAAAACGAAAAAGTAAATTCAGACGGCGTTTGCCGCTGGTGGGTATCTTTTTACTGCTGATTACCGGCATTTGCTTCTTTATGTATCCGATTGTCGGCAGCTGGTATACGGAGTATACCGCCAAGATGACGATTGAACGCTACGATGAAGCTGTTCATAAAATGGGCAACGAATCAATGGATATCTTTGCCCGCCAAGCTGCAGAATATAATGAGCTGCTGGCCGCCAGTGAACGCAGCAAGGTTTCCGAGCTGAATTATAACAGTATGCTGGCCGTCACCGATGCCATCGGTTATATTGAAATTCCCGTTATCGGTGTGTACTATCCGATTTATCACGGTCTGTCGGACGAGGTACTGCAAAAAGGCATTGGTCATATGGAAGGTAGCAGTCTGCCGATTGGCGGCAAAAGTACGCATTGTGTGCTGGCGGGTCATACCGGTCTGCCCAGTTCCAAAATGTTTACGGACTTG
>CADCOZ010000195.1 GCA_902803125.1 uncultured Ruminococcus sp. | reverse complement strand
GGAACCTGCAAAAGATATTCTTCATGTTCGGCTGTGTCAAAAAACTTTCCATAGCAATCGGGTATCCCGATGGGGTGCATGGTTTCACCGGCTCCCGTCCATGTGGGGTGATATTTCAGCACCAAGCGTTCACTGGCACCGGCTATTGTATCCTCAAACGGGAGCCATGCCATATACAGCACCAGCACCACGCCGTTTGGCTTTAACAGACGGCAGAGCTTCGGCAGAAGTATGTCATGGTCAAAATACCAGAAACACTGACACGCTGTGACAACATCAAACGTATGGTCGGGAAAGTCCAGTTCTTCGGCTGACATGGCGTAATACTGAATATCCATGCCTTCGGACAGCAACCGAGCCTGTGCAATCTGCGGTTCGGCGATATCCGTGCCAATCCATTTGGCTCCATAGGTATATAAATGACGGGGCAGTACACCGGTGCCTGTGCCTAAATCTAAAACAGTTTGACCGGTCGTGCAAAGACCTCTGTCAATGATTTTCTGATAAAAGGCCGGCGGATAAATGTCACGGTAGCGGGCATAATCCGCAGATGTCCGCCCCCAATCAAAAGCGTTGCCGCCGTCTATGTTTTGGTTGATAATGTTCATATAAGTCACTCCGTTGATATTTTTCGTGGACAAATGATTCCTTCTATGCTATCATATAATACAGACTTGACGGCTGTCAAGGACAATAAGAGAAGGGAAAAAATAAACATGAAATTGACATTGACCACTGACAGATTGATATTACGGCCATTTGAAGAAACAGATGCCCAAGCTATGTTTGAAGGCTGGGCAAGTGATGACGAGGTGACCAAGTATCTTACTTGGCCGACACACCAAAGCATAGAAGATACCCGTTGGGTACTCGGTCTTTGGGTCAGGGAGTATGAACAGCCTGAACGAATCAATTTTGCGATTGTCCTGAAAAGTGAAGGGAAGCTCATCGGCGGCATAGATGTGGTGGGGTATGAAAACGGAATACCCGTTATCGGCTATAACCTGTCCAGAGCCTACTGGAACAAAGGATATATGACGGAAGCCTGCCGCTGTGTGCTGGATTATTTGTTCTCACAGGGCTTTGAAAAGGTCAGAATTGATGCGATGACGGAAAATATCGGTTCCAACCGTGTGATACAAAAATGCGGCGGTGTTTTGTTGGAAACGGCAGAAGAAGAACGGCCGATGAAACAGGATACCGTTTTGGTCAATCGGTACTATTGCTATCCGAAAACGGAATAAAGATGCGGGAAACACTGAAAAATCGGCTTTTTATGCGGGGCTTTCCTCTCTTCGAACAGTGTGGAGGAAGGCCTCAGCGTTTCCTTTCATTTCCACGATGCGTGGGTTGTTTATGGTCGGTTTCCGTGGTAAACTGACAGCGAAAGGAGGCGAACAGCATGAATCAATATATTACAGGTGCTGTTATTCGCAAGCTGAGAGAAGCCAAAAAGATGACGCAGGAGGCATTGGCCGAGAAAATATTTGTCAGCAGTAAGGCGGTCAGCAAATGGGAAACCGGACAGGGATTTCCCGATATCAGTCTGATTGAACCGCTGGCCAAAGCGCTGGATATTTCTGTCATTGAGCTGTTGTCGGGTCAGCCCGTCTGCAACAGCAACCGAGCGGGCAATATGTTCCGAAGCCAATACTATGTTTGTCCGCTGTGCGGCAACGTCATTCACTCTATCGGGGCGGCTGTGGTCAGCTGCTGCGGGATTACCCTGCCGCCGCTGGAAGCAGAAACGCCAGACGAAGAACATATGATTCATTGTGAACGGGTGGAAGATGAGTATTATATTACCCTTAACCACCCGATGGACAAAGACCATTACATTTCGTTTTTGGCGGCGGTATCCGACAGCGGCTTACAGTTTATCAAGCTGTATCCGCAGGGAGCCGCCGAAGCAAGAGTAAAGCGAAGCGGTGTGCGGTATCTGTATGCCTGCTGTAACCGTCACGGTTTGTTTTGCGTTAAACCGTCTGTCCGTCCATCCGCTCAATAATCAGTTCGTCAGAAGGACATTCCAGTGCATTATATTCGTCTAAATGCACATGACTGCCCACAGGTTCATCGGCCAGTGCCGTTATAATGTGGGCTAATGACAGCAAGCCGCTCCGGTTCGCTGAAATGGTTACCGTTCCGTTTTGTGCCGTTACGCTTATCTGAAAATCGTCTTCCCATGTTATTTCCATTGTATCTCACCCGCCTTTTTGCATCATGATACCATACAATCCGCCAAATGAAAAGGGACTGTTGGCATTTTGCCTTCCCGCATTCCGTTCCTGAAAGAATAAATGAGTTGCAAAAAGAGAAGTTTTTTGGTATGATAAAGGTATCAAAAATCAACGGAGGGTTGAGTGATGGGTACAATCGGAGAACAAATCAAGAAATACCGTATCGAGAAGGGCATTACACAGGAACAGTTAGGCAAGATGATCGGCGTGACCACACAGGGCGTGTCCAGATGGGAAAGAGGCGGTACGCCGGATGCAGAACTGCTGCCAAGATTGTCAGAGATTCTGGGTGTGAGCATTGATGCCCTGTTCGGACGGGAAGAAAAAAGCCTGACCCTGACACTGGCCAGACATTTGGCACAGCTATCCCCCGAAGAAGTTTTTCGCTATGCGTTTACCATCTGCTGGGCGGTGGAATTGGGCATGGTCGGTGATGTGTCGACCATGGATGACTTTATTCGGAAGTTTTTGGACACGGCCGATGTCAATGAGGGCAAAAAGAACGATTATTTTGCCAAAGTTGTGCGGGACAGCGGGATTTCTTTTGTCAGGATGTCGCCCGACCTCAACCATTTCTTTTTGATGGTGGAGCCGAAAGGACGGCTGTTGGATCAGCTTTCTGATGTGGAATCCCTGCGGAAGGTCTTTGCACTGCTGGCCGATGCCAAACTGCTGAAAATCATTTGTTTTCTGTATGGTATGCCGCCCATGCCGGTATCCACTTCGCTGATCAGTAAGCATATCGGGCTGAGTCAGCAGGAAACGGATCGCTGTATGGATATCCTGTTAAACAATCATTTGGTGACGCATACACAGGTGGCCACCGCAGAAGGAGAAATCAATGCCTATGCCTTTCGCAAAGAAGGGTTTGTTGTTCCTCTGCTTTGCTTTGCCGATGAGATTGCCAAAAAAGACTTCCGTCCGTTTATGGGAGAGTTTAACCGAAAAAAGCCGCTGATTTGAAAAAAGCATTGGTATCCCTCAACACAAACTTGATTTTTTATCGGAAACATTGAGGGATTCATCAAAGGATTGCTTGTTTTTTCTGTCAATTTCGTTTATGATAAAAGTATCACAACGAAGGGATATGATGACATGAAAAAGTTAGCGGCGATTCTGTTGAGTATGCTTTGTATCACGGCGGCGGCCTGTTCATCAGGCGGTCAAACAGACCTTTCTTCGGTTGTTTCGGACGGTTCAGTCAATACGGCTGTTTCCGCAACCGTATCCGAAGAGGTATCGCAGGAAGAAACCAAAACCGACAGCACCGTTTCAAAGGAGGACGACAATATGATAGCGGAAGACTTGACCGTTTTAGACCTGCCGTATGGGAATGACCGCACGGTAAAGGTGCGTGTATATGTGCCGGCGCATCACGAAGGCGAAACCCTGCCGGTAATTTACATGACAGACGGACAAAACCTGTTTGAAGATACCACTGTTCGATTCGGCTGCTGGTACACCCGTGAAGCCGTTCGAGCCGAACAGGAAAAGAACGGACGTGGTGCGGTGATTGTCGGCATTCATAATGACGGCGATGAAATGCAGCGCACCAATGACCTGACGCCGGCTTCCATTGGTGAATTGAATCTGTCGGAAGAAACCATGACCAACAGGGCAAAAGAACTGTATGCGATGTTCCATCCTGCGGCAGAGGCTTTTACGGAATTTGTGGTCAATACCGTTATGCCTGCGGTAGAGCAGCAGTTCCCTGTCAAGACCGGCAGAACCAACACAGCTTTTTGCGGCAGTTCATCAGGCGGTCTGGAGTCGTTCTT
>CADCOZ010000194.1 GCA_902803125.1 uncultured Ruminococcus sp. | reverse complement strand
GAACCGGTTTCTGAAACGACTGAAACGACAGAAGCGACAAGCGAATAAATCATTTGACAGCCGTTCCTTCCATAAGGGTACGGCTGTTTTTCCAAGAAGCCGCCGAACACATATTCAGCCGGCATTGTCCGGTAAAGAAAGAAGGTTATTTTCATGACAGAGAAGGAGAAAATGTTAGCGGGAATGCTGTTTAGTTCCAGAGATGACGAACTGCGGGCAGATGCCGCCCATGCACAGCAGCTGACACGGCTGTTCAACAACACGACAGAAAAACAGAAAGACTATCGCCGTCAGCTTTTGAAGCAGCTGTTTGGCGGCACAGGCGATCATCTGACGATTGAACCGCCGTTTCACTGTGACTACGGCTATAACATTTTTGTCGGAGAGGGCTTCTATGCCAATTTTGACTGTGTCATTCTGGACGTTGCCCCCGTACACATCGGAAAGAACTGTCTGTTGGCACCGAAAGTTTGTATTTTCACGGTAGGACACCCCCTTGATGCGGCCACTCGCAGCACAGGCGTGGAATTCGGCAAGCCGGTTACCATTGGCGATAATGTTTGGATCGGCGGCAATACGGTCATCAACCCCGGCGTGACCATCGGCGACAATGTTGTGATTGGTTCCGGTTCGGTGGTGACAAAGGATATCCCGTCTAATGTGGTAGCGGTAGGCAATCCGTGCAAGCCCATCAAAGAACTGCCGCCGGCATAATATACCGACAGAAAAACATCAGGCAGCCATCGTGTTTTTGCGGTGGTTCCTGATGCTTTTTTTCTGCCATAAGCCCCGACAGGCAGAGGGACTTTCAAGCGAAAAGCCCCGACACCCCGAAAGGTCAGGAGGACTTTCAAGCGAAAAGCCCCCCGATTCCCCCGAAAGCTGAATTTGATACGATGAATGAACAAATCCGTCACCCTGAACGCCGCAAAGGGGCTTGAAAAGATTTCTCACTCCGTTCGGAATAACCAGACGCTGTTCGGAACGACCAGTTTTTGTGCGGTTTGTCAGATCGGCTCATTTATCGTCCGTAAAAATCATTCCGCTTTTTTTGGTGAAAAAGTCGGGATTTTGCGATTGCAGTTCGTGAAAAGCCATGCTATAATAAAGCCATGTTCAGCAGACAGCAACCGGCTGTTCTGCCTGCCCGCTTTCATGGAAAGGAAGTGTATCAATATGCCCATTCTGTTGTTGTTGGCCGCTGTTGTTCTGTTTGTAGTGATTGGTATCAGACAAGCTAACCATAACTACACCATCGGTAGTGGAATGTTCAAAAGCAGTGATGACCATATCACCGGACAGCGTCAGAAGGATGCCTCCGATTTCGATTACTACAATGATACCGATAAGATGAAATAAGCAAGACAGGGGAGTGATCACTATCAAACGGTTGGCTGTTATATGGATAACGCTTTGCTGTCTGCTGATGTGTTCTCTGACCGTCTATGCAGACAGTCCCGTCACACCAAGAAACAGTTTTGGCTATAGGGGAACCGATGTGATTTCGTCCATCGAAAGTCCCTACCGTACTTATCAGACCTATCTGAAAGATGAAGCCGAAATTCTGCCCGAAAAAGCGGAAAAGGATTTGTGGGAAAAGCTACAGGCCGTTTCTGAAAACACCAATGTTAAATTAGCGGTGTTTATCGGCGGCAATTACAGAACCGATATCGAAACCGAAAATTTTACCTATGACTGTGTGGCCGCCCTCTTTGGCACTACAGCCGATGCCCTGTTTATTTATCTTGATTTCGAAGGACAGTCCCCCGCATATGATTACATCAGAGCCTTTAACGGAGCCGAACGCACTTATACCGAAGCCAAACGCACCGCCATCTTGAATACCATGTACCGTTATCTGCCCAAAAGCACCGAACCCGTTTATGCTTCTTCGGTACAGCAGGCTCTGGA
The DNA here is from genome assembly GCA_902803125.1 of uncultured Ruminococcus sp. Lineage (GTDB taxonomy): Bacteria > Bacillota > Clostridia > Oscillospirales > Acutalibacteraceae > UBA1213. The sequence continues at coordinate 879 of CADCOZ010000194.1, read as the reverse complement.
CAGCGGTCTGAACGAAATTGAACAGGCCGGCTATACCCCTTCCACAAGCACCGCCCCTTCTGTTGTGTCAACGGTTCCGCCGGCCAATAATACCCCTCCTGCTCAGAACAGCAACAGCACGATCAAAGGGGAAGACTTGCTGAATATCTTTCGCAGCATTCCGAGCTGGGTTATCTATGTCGGTATCGGTCTGATCATTCTGCTTGTTATTGTATCGGCCATCAAGCGAGCCGCCAGACGACATCGTTCCTCACAAACATACACCAACTCCTATCCTTCATCGGACTACTACAATACCGGTTTTCACCACGGTTACCACAGCAGTTCCTACCGTCATCGTTCACCCCCGCACCATCCTCCCCGCAGCAGCCGTCCGCCCCGCCGCTCTTCTCCTCCGTCCCACTCTTCTTCCTCCAGCAGTTCCAGCCACTCCGATTCCTCCCGCAGCAGTTCCGGCACCGGTATGCACCGCTGAATGTTGGAGGGCGTTGCCTTCCCAATCTCCCGGCAGGGGCTTTGCCCTTGGAACCCACAAGCCTTTGAAATGCTTGCGAAAAACTTTTGTGTTGACGGATATAAAAATGTACGGTGCCAAGAAAGCAAACAGGCTTTCCGGCAGGGACTGAAACGGAAAAACGCCGTCACACGCTTAATAATATGACCACTTCTTTCAGGGGGTACTTTCAGATGAAGGTATCCCCTGATTTGCTTTTGTACAGCCGTTTTTGGGTCAACTTTCCCCGTAGAACACAAATAAAAATCCTTGACTTCACAGCTGAATATTGTATAATAAATTCGGGAATATTCCTATCTCAAAAAAAGGAGGACGTTAATCATGAAATCATCCGTATTGAAAAAATGCTGTGCAGGATTGCTTTT
>CADCOZ010000193.1 GCA_902803125.1 uncultured Ruminococcus sp. | reverse complement strand
TATATATATATGGGGAAAAGCCGTCCGCAAGAAAAAGACGGTGCCGAAAAGGCCGGAAGAAAATCGTTGGGTTAAGCCGCCAAAAGGAAAAAAGCGGGACTTTTGGCAAAAGGAACTTTACCAAATAAAGAAGGCTTATTCTTGACAGAAACAGATGGATTATGTTATCATTAAAGCAGGCAGCAGCGGCAAGCACATCGGCGGGTTCCTGCTCTGTACAGACACGGATGGCTGCTGCGTGGGAAGAATGTTTATTACCGAAATTAAACGACCACCATAGGCTGTTTTTCGTGAAAAAAAGAGGTGCTGCTGCCGGATGTCGGGGAAAATTGCTGCGGCTTAGACGTTATAAACAAAAATATAAAGATGAATATGGATTATTCTTAGCAAAACGAAAATATTTTGCTATTTTCTTGACATCACAGAAATCATGTGCTATCATGTTGTAGGACGAAAAAAGAAAGTCCAAATATTTAGGAGGTTATTACAATGAATATGAAGAAAATCGTCGTTTCCACTTTGGCAGCCGTTACTGCCGCCGTTTCTATCTCTGCCATCGGTGCCAATGCGAACACGCTCGGTGTTTCCACACTGGACGTTCCCTTCGAGAAGGTAGATGGTGAAGGTGTATCCGTTACCGCAACCCTGAACGGTCAGGTTGGCATTACACTGGACGTTACCGCTCAGCTGCCCGTTGATTCTCTGGCTGCCGGTGACTACTTCTTCCATGCTGAACTGTTGGCTGATCAGGAAGAAGAGAACAACTTTGTACAGACCGTTATCCTGAGAGAAGATCAGGAGATTGATTACTTTGATCTGCTCGAAATCAACTTCAAGGATAAGGACGGCAACCCTGTACAGCCCACAGGCGTAAAGCTGACTTTCAAGACTTCCAAGGCTTCTGCTCACAACACCGTTTATATGTATGACAACGGCTGGAAGAACATTGGTACTATGGAAGAAGCTACCCCCATGCACTTCTCCAGATTCGCTATCGCTGCTATTTATGAAAATCCGACCAGCCAGCCCAGCCAGGACAGCCAGACAAGCCAGACCAGCCAGACCAGCCAGACCACTCCGGTAAGCCAGCCCTCTACTGATGTTAAGACGGGTGACAGCACCGGTACCACCACTGCTATTGTATTTGCTGTGATGGCTCTTGTTGCTCTTGGCACTTCTGTTGTAGCTATTAAGGCTAAGAAGTCTTCCAAGTAATTAGTTGGTTCAACAAATAAACATTCTTCCTTATACCACAGGCACTGTCTTCGGGCAGTGCCTTTTCCCTTTTGTGGCCTATAGCAAACAAGGCGGGTATAAAACCTGATGGCTGTTTCATCATCATGCATGATGTGTGAGTTTATCAGAAACCGGTAAGGTACACATCAATGTAATAAACAGGAGGTTTGGAAGGCAAAGCCCTCCAACATCTTGTGGTGTTGGGAAGGATTTTAAGCAGGTGGTAAGGGCAGGTTGTATAGATTGTATAGATTGACAGCGGAAAGAACGGATAAAATAGTTGGGCTGGCAATTGACAGCGGAAAAGCTCTATGATATGCTATATTTCGATGAAAAATGCTTTGCCAAATCAAACAATATTGAAGGAGATGCCGTAAACATGAAAACAAGAAAAAGCATTTTTGCAGTCCTGACCGCCGCCACCGCTGCCGCCGTGCTGAGTGGATCGGTCAACGCCGTAGGTCCCGGATTCTCTAACAGCTATGTGCGGTTTGAGGTGTCCGGAGATGAAATGGTGACCGCCGTCAGAACGATGGAGGACTTTAGCTGGCGTGGCAGCATGACAGCCGCCGCCGCTGTCGATGGCTCTTCTCTGGAGAACGGCATTTACTATTTCCACATTGAACCCGTGCTGGACGATGATATTTTGGGAAAGTTCCGCAAGGAATACAAATACTATAAAGGTATGTACCTTTATGATGCCGATTTGGTGGACATCGACTTCTGGACAGAGGACGGCGATTCGATTTCCCCTTTGGCCACTATTTATTTTATGTCGAATTATGTTAATATGTATAACTATGTTTTTGTCTATGAGGACGGGAAGTTCCAAGAGGTGGAAGCCCAAACGCTGCCGGACTCCCTGAAAGTAACACCGCCGCACTATTCCCGTTTTGTACTGGCCAGCTTCAGGCTGTCCCCTTACGATGAATCCCAAATAGATATTGAACCGGAACCTGAACCCGATCCCGGTCCCACCCCGAAACCCGACCCGGATCCCGATCCCGTACCGGACGGCTCTTCCAAACCGGACGATGAACCGTCAGACATCAGTGGTTCAAATGATAATTCAGAGGTTTCCGTTGTTTCTAATGCAACAGAGGACAGCTCCACACCCACGGACAGCACCCCGTCTGATATCACCCCGTCTGACATTACCCCCTCTGACACGACTTCCCATGACGGTTCGGTATCCCACAGCGATAAACCCTCGGCAGACCCGAATCAGGCCAAAGATATTTCTATCAGCGCACCTGACGGCCCTGCCGCCACCGGTGACAACGGTCAGTCCATGGTCATGTTATCCGTCATGGGACTTACCGCCGGCGTTACCATTCTCTTTGCCCTGAGAAAAAAGCGTACCTGATACCCCTGCGGTAACGGTGAGGGCGGACAAATCCCTGTCGGCTCTGCCTGATATCCCATAAAAATAACCTCGGTGAGTCCCGCTGATGCGGCGGCTTCATCGAGGTTTTTCTTTGCTGTGTCGCAGTTTTTTTAAGAACCGAAAGCGGCGGCTCGCCTGCCTTGTTTATCCAAGGGCGGCCACAACGCATTTCTCCAGTTCCTTCATATCGGCAGTCGGTTCAAAACGGGCAATTACCTGACCCGTGCGGTCAATAACAAACTTTGTGAAATTCCATTTGATATCGGGCGTACTTTTATAGTCTTTGTCTATCTTCTTGAGCATTTTATCCATCGCAAACGCCGCAACACCTTTGCCGAACCCCTGAAAACCTTGCTGCTGCTTCAAAAACGCAAATAACGGCAGGGCGTTTTCACCGTTGACATCCGACTTTTTCATCTGGGGAAAGGCCGTGTGGTATTTCAGCGTACAGAACTCATGAATCTCTTCGTCCGTACCGGGGGTTTGTCCGGCAAACTGGTTGCACGGCACATCAATAATCTCCAAACCCTTTTCGTGGTATTGCTCATACATCTTTTGCAGGGACTTATAATGCGGCGTAAAGCCACAGCCGGTGGCGGTGTTTACCACAATGACCACCTTTCCTTCCAAGGTTCGCATGGACAGCTCCTCGCCGTCAACGGTCGGCACTGAATAATCATAAAACGACATGAATAACCCTCCTTATCAAATTTTAATGGTATGACAGCATAACACGCCAACGGATTCCCGTTTGTTGCCATCTGTTTTCTCCTATCTCTGCAAAAAACACCTGCATATGCACAGGCCTCGGAGATACCGCTTGCTCTGCTCCTGCTGACACTTTTATCATAGCATGACAACATTTGGGTTGTCAATGACAAACGAACAGAAAACATAAGTTTCCCCATTTTGGCAGGTCAACCTCAGCGAATTTTGAAAAGGGGAGAAAAAGTGAATAATGAATAATGAATAACGAATAATGGTTGAGGAACCAAAAGTCAGCGAATTTTGAAAAGGGGTCTGGGGGAAAACTTTTTTTCGCCAGAAAAAGTTTTCCCCCAGGTGACTGACGGAGCAGAAGAAATTTCCAAAGTCTGTCATTGACAGCCAAAACATTATCATGCTATAATGAATATCCAAACCGTATGGGAAGGGCGGCAGACAACCCTTTCACATCAAATACACGGAAAGGAGTGTCGAGTCTGTCTGCTCGACGGATAACATGGCGGCACAGCGTATTGATAAAATTCTATCTTCTGCCAATATTGCCAGCCGAAGCGGCGTGAAAGCCCTCATCAAAGCCGGCAGAGTTTTGGCCAACGGACAGGTCGTGAAGCGGCCGGAGGAAAAGTTTGACCCGCTGACAACCACCTTTTCGGTAGACGGTCAGCCTGTTGTGGTGCGGTCGTACAGCTATATCATGCTGTATAAACCGCAGGGCGTTTTGTCGGCCTCGACAGATAAACGAGCCAAAACCGTGATAGACCTTTTGCCGGATGAGCTGAAAGACCGTGACCTGTTCCCCGCCGGACGGCTGGATAAAGATACCGAAGGCTTTATTCTGCTGACCAATGACGGGAACTTAGCCCATAAAATGCTTGCCCCGAAAAGCCATGTCTATAAACGCTACGAGGTGCATTGTGATAGAATTTTGACAGAATCCGATTGTCAGGCCTTTGCCAACGGGATACAGACCGGTGAACAGACTTTCCTGCCGGCTGAAATGAAGCTGTTGGGAGAAAACAAGGCCTTAGTAGAGATTTGCGAAGGAAAATTTCACCAAATCAAGCGAATGTTCCATGCCGTCGGTGCAGAAGTCATTTACCTGAAACGGCTGAAAATCGGCGGCGTATCGTTAGATGAAACGCTGGCGGTCGGACAGGCCAGACGGCTGACAGAACAGGAAATTGTTGAACTTTTAAGCCGAAATCACGGAATCAATGAGGAAATTTAGTGTACATTTTGCATAAAAACGACCTCATAATTTTGTATTATGTGAATTATACCTAAAGTAAAGGTTCAGATTTTAGTAAAAAAAAGTCTTTTATTTTTGGAAATTTTCTGCTATAGTATTAGTGTTAGATGTTGTATTAATAACGCTTTGTTTCAAAGCGAATGCAGGAGGATAATTATGGCAAGTGTATCATTAAAAAATGTTTACAAAATTTATGATGGTAATGTCGTGGCCGTTCATGACTTCAACCTGGAGATTGCCGACAAAGAGTTTATTATCTTCGTAGGACCTTCCGGCTGCGGTAAGTCCACCACACTGCGAATGATTGCCGGTTTGGAAGATATCTCCAAAGGCGAACTGCACATTGGTGATGTTCTGGCCAATGACATCTCCCCCAAGGAAAGAGATATTGCGATGGTATTCCAGAACTATGCTCTTTATCCGCATATGACCGTGTTTGAGAACATGGCTTTTGGTCTGAAGCTCCGCAAGACCCCCCCGGAGG
>CADCOZ010000192.1 GCA_902803125.1 uncultured Ruminococcus sp. | reverse complement strand
TAGGCAAACTCCTTCAGCATTTCGGCAGTGGTGCGAAAATAAAGCGGCGGCTGTTCAGCCGCATCCGGAAAGCCCTGTGCCGTCAATAATATCTTGCGGTACTCGCTTTGATAGGGATCCATAAAATGCACGTCGCAGGTAGCCACAACGGGAAGCCCCAACTCCTCACCAAGCGATACAATCAATCGGTTGTGTTCCTGCAACTCCTCAATATTCTTCACCCTGCCTTCCCGCACTAAATGCATATTGTTGCCGACAGGCTGAATCTCTAAATAGTCATAAAAAGAAGCAATACTTTTGAGTTCCTCACGGCTTTTGCCGTCTAATATCGCTCTGTAAAGCTCACCGGCTTCACACGCACTGCCGACAATCAGACCGTCCCGCAGTTTCTGAAGTTCCGATCTTGGTATCAGCGGCTTCTTATAAAAATAGTCCAAATGGGATTTGGAAATCAGTTTGTACAGGTTTTTCAGACCCAGTTGGTTCCTGACCAGTAAAATCTGATGGAAATATTTATAGGATTTAATGCTCGGTTTAGGCAGAGCCTGACCAATTTCTGTTGTTGTGGTGATTTTATACTCCTCCTGCAATTTTTGGAGCATCACCTGAAAAATTTTGGCCAGCATCATGGCATCATCACAGGCACGGTGATGATTGAAATCCCCTAACTTCAAATGCTTGGCAATCACATCTAACTTATGCTTAGCCAACTGCGGGAACAGCCCTCTGGAAATGGCGAGGGTATCTATATGCGTCAGTGTATACGGCAGGTTATTGCGTTCACACGCCGCCTTGATAAAAGACGTATCAAAAGAGGCGTTATGCGCCACCACAATGGCCTTATCTCCGCAAAACGCTAAAAACTGCCTGACGGCTTCTTCTTCCAAGGGAGCCTCTGCCACCATGCTGTCATCAATGCCGGTCAATTCGGTAATCTTGGCGGGAATCGGCTTCTGCGGGTTGACAAAGGTGGAAAAGGTATCCTTGATTTCACCGTTCACCATGCGTACCGCACCGATTTCGGTGATTCTTTCCTGCAAAACACTCAGGCCCGTTGTTTCAATGTCAAAGACGATGAACTCACCGTCCAGCGGCTGTTCCGCCTCTCCCACCACCACAGAAGAGGCTTCGTCATTGATATAATACGCCTCCACGCCGTAAATTACCTTGAACTGTCCGCCTTTACTGCGAATCGCATCGCAGGCATTCATGGCATCGGGATAGGCTTGTGCCACACCGTGGTCGGTAATGGCAATCGCCGGCATTCCCCACGCATAGGCACGATTCACGAAATCACCCGCACCGGTCACGGCATCCATCGCCGACATATTGGTGTGTAAATGCAGTTCCACACGCTTCACCGGGGCTTTATCCACGATTTTAGCGGTGGCCACCCGACAGACCGCCGAGGCCATGACCGTGATATCGTGGTCGTATTTATCCATCTGGGCATCGCCCTTGACCAGAATGGCCTCCCCCTTTTTCAGCTCCAAAACGCCCTTGCATTTCTCCTTAAAGTCGATAACCTTTACAGTAGCGGATCCTGTAAAGTCCGTTATATTGATAGAAATGATCTTTCGCTTGTTGTCACGGGAATCCTTGACTTCCATAGAAAAAATGGTTCCCCAGAAAATAATGGTACCCGATTCAACAGAAAGATGCTTCAAAGAGAACAAACTGCCCTTGATATGCCCGCCGTAGATAGCCACGGCACTTTCGGGAACACAGGTCGGACTGAGGGTAGCTCCTTCCCGAATTTCAATTTCCGTGGCTGTCGGCAACGGTACAGCGGCTTTCTTTTGCTGAGATGCTTTTCGGTCATTGGCAGTCTGCATCATACTGCTGTACTGTTCCTGTTCGGCTATCAGCTGTTCCCGCAGAACCTTCTCTTCATTGATTTTCTGCTGTTCGATATAGGTCTGACTATCGGCATCAATGGTCACAACACCGGCCAGTACAATGCGGCAGTGAATACCGAATTCCTCTTGCATCAGTGCCGCCAAATTCTTGTCAAAATTCTTTTGCAGCAAAATATCCCGACCGCCATGCTGTAAGGTAATGACGAAGGCATCGCCTTCCCAACGGGCCGAAGAATCATTCAGTGTTCCGTTCAGGCTGGCATACCGCCGCTTCATTTCTTTGGTCAGTTCGGGATAGTAGCTTTCATCAAATAAATCAGCGTCATATTTCGGATGAATATGACACTGAAATAAGTTCAACATACTTTCACAAATGGTTCTTTCTGCACGGAAAATGGTTTCTTTGTCTGTTAAGGCAGACAGTCTGATGTCAAGAGCCATCATCCGTTTTTCAGAATCCATTCGGATATGGACAAGAACACCCTCCCGCAAAACAGCGGGAAAGGTGCTGACATCCATATACTTTCCGAAAAAATCCGAAAATGTATTCACTTTACTCTCCTTTGCTTGGTCACAGCTGTTCAATTTCCTTCATGAGTTCCTCTAACAAACACGCTTCCGGCACTTTTTTGATAATCTCGCCTTTTTTGAAAATCAGTCCCACACCATCACCGCCGGCGATACCGATATCGGCTTCTCTGGCCTCACCGGGACCGTTGACGATACAGCCCATCACCGCAACTGTGATAGGCTTTGTGCAATCTTGCAGGCGTTCTTCCACCTGTTTGGCCAAGGCAATCAAATCAATGCGGGTTCTGCCGCAGGTGGGACAGGCAATCAGCTGAACACCAAAACGCCGAATCTCCAATGCCTGCAAAATATCCTTAGCGGCATAGACCTCCTTTATCGGGTCATCTGTCAGCGATACACGAATGGTATCGCCGATACCGTTCAATAGCAAACTGCCGATACCCGCCGCCGATTTTATCAATCCCATTCGTTCGGTACCGGCTTCAGTAACGCCTAAATGTAACGGATATTTGCATTGTTCTGCCGCTAATTCATAGGCCTCCTTCATAAACAGCACGTTAGAGGACTTCATCGACAGCACAATCTGGTCAAAATCGAATTTTTCCAGCAGTGCCGCATGATATAAGGCACTATCGCAGAGAGCCTGTGGGGTCGGTTTGCCGTATTTGACCAGAATATGCTTTTCCAGCGAACCGGAATTGACCCCGATACGAATCGGAATATTCCGTTTCCGACACTCATCGGCTACCTGCTTTACCCTGCTCTCATCGCCGATATTGCCGGGGTTGATGCGGATTTTATCCACACCGGCCGCCGCCGCTTCCAAGGCAATCCGATAGTCAAAATGGATATCGGCCACCAGCGGCACCGACACCTCTTTTTTGATAGCGGGAATCAGCTGTACGGCTTCTTTGTCGGGCAGTGCCAGACGGATAATTTCACAGCCGGCTTTTTCCAAAGCGACAGCCTGCCGCACACTGCCCTCTATATCGGTAGACGGCACATTCAGCATGGATTGTATCGTAATCGCCGCATCGCCGCCGATAAACAATCCGCCCACCGCAATTTTTTTTGTTTTTCTTCTTTTCATGTCCGTTTCTCCTACTGGAACAGCCGGATAACGTCATTGATGGAAATGACCACCATCAACAACAATAACAGAGCCAGTCCGATGGCGTGTACCCAGCCTTCATGTTCCGGCTTAATCGGTTTTCTTCTGATGGCTTCAATGATTAAGAATACCAGACGGCCGCCGTCCAAAGCCGGCAGCGGCAATAAATTGACTACACCAAGGTTGACCGTAATCACCATCATGATGAAAATTACGTTGCTCAGACCGTCCCAAAAGCTATGTTCCAAACCGGAAGCCGCCGCCTGCGTAATGGCAGAGGTCATACCAATCGGTCCCGCTACTTCATTAAAACCGAACTGTCCGGTAATCAGTCCAATCAGACTGGCCCAGACCATTTTCACGGTTGACCAGGTTTGCAGAAAGGTCTGCTGCATCAGCGTTCCGAAATTGTTTTCAATGGGTTCCACTTTAAAATCAAGATGAACAATCTCTTTGCCGTCCTCATCTTGGGTGGTTGGCAGCTTGACGTGTTCAAAGGTCATCTTCTGACCATCACGCAATACCGTTACCGTCATGTCATTATCACGGTTCGTGGCCAGTGCAAAATTCAAATCCATCGAATCCATGATGCCGTAGCCGTTAATGGACTGGATCTCATCGCCCACCTGTAAGTATTGTGACGACTCACTGACATCCGCAAACACGGCAATTCGATTAGAGGCAAACGCATGGCTTGGTATCAGTGTAATCATCATCAGCACAAAGCCGAGCAGGATATTCATGACCGCTCCCGCCACGACAATCAGCATTCTTTTCCATACCGCTTTATTGCCAAAGGCTCGGCTGTCTTCGCTTTCGGCATCCTCGCCTTCCATAGAACAAAAGCCACCGATGGGAAAAGCCCGAAGCGAATACAGCGTTTCTCCCTTTTGAAATTTGATAAGTTTCGGTCCCATACCCAAGGCAAACTCATTCACCTTGACACCGCATTTTTTTGCCGTAATAAAATGACCGAACTCATGAACAAATATGATCAGTTCAAACAGCAAAATGCCGATGATTACTAACAAAACGCCTTCTATTACAACCATCTCCTTCAGAATAATACCGTCCTTATGCGGCAGTTCCTTGGGGGAACTCCT
>CADCOZ010000191.1 GCA_902803125.1 uncultured Ruminococcus sp. | reverse complement strand
CGGGGCGGCATTTTCGATTTCTTCATGCCGTCCTCTCCGCAACCCTGCCGCATTGAATTTTGGGGCGATGAAATCGACACCATCTCTGCCTTTGACTTGGAAAGTCAGCGGCGTACCGACCGATTGGACGGCTTTGTGATTACACCGTCCACCGAGATGATCTATCCCAATGCGGCGGCACTGGCGGCCAAAATCGAAGCCAAAGCCCAGTCCCTGCGGGGCAAATATGCCGCTCCCGCCAAAGAAATCCTGCTCCGAGAAGCCGAACTGCTCCGAAACAGCGGCCGGTTATCTTCCATCGACAAGTTCTACAGCCTGATTTACGAAACGCCGGCGGATATTTTCGACTACATCGGCAGTGATACACTGGTGTTTGTGTCGGAGCAGACAAAAATCAACGAGAAAATCAAAAGCACCCTCTGGCAAAGCAGTGAAGATATCAAAGATTATTTAACAGAGGGTGTTCTGTGCAAGGGCTTGGATCAGTTTTCGAGCAGTAAGCCCGATTTCATGACAGCTGTCGAAAAGCATCCGCTGATTCTGATAGAAAACTTTATCCGCGGCACCAGTGAATGGCCGCTGAAAACACTGGTCAACTTTAATGTGCGGCAGCTGTCCCCGTGGAGCGGGTCTGTCAGCGTACTGTGTGAAGATCTTGATACGCTGACCGCAGACGGGAAAACCTGTGTCATTCTGGGCGGTACACAAAAGGCCGCCGAAAATCTGTGTCGGGATCTGAACGATAAAGGCTACCATGCCGCCTTTCTGAACCCGTCTGATTCCCTTCCCCACAGCGGATTATTTGTTTCCTACGGCAGTCTTTCGGCCGGTTTGGAATACTGGAAAATCGGCTTTTCACTGGTTTCTCATATACAGGTCAGTGAAAGCCGCCGCAAACCTGTCAAAAAACAAAGCAAAAACAAAGCTATCTTCAGTTTGGCAGAACTGTCCGTTGGTGATTATGTCGTACACAGTCAATACGGCATCGGTATCTTTCGGGGTGTCCATAAGGTAGAGGTGGAAGGCATCACCAGAGATTATATCAAAATCGAGTATGCCAAGGGCGATTGCTTATATACCCCCGTTACACAAATGGATTTGGTATCCAAATATATCGGCCCGCACGAGGACAGCGTGGTCAAGCTGAATAAAATTGGCGGTCAGGAATGGACAAAAGCCAAAAACCGTGTCCGCAGTGCCGTCAAGGATATTGCAGAAGAACTCATCAAATTGTATGCCGAACGCATGAATGCCCCCGGCTACGCTTTTCCGGAGGACGGTGCATGGCAGCAGGATTTTGAAGCCCGCTTTGAATTTGAGGAAACCGCCGACCAAAAACGCTGTGCCGCCGAAATCAAATATGATATGGAACGCCGTGCGCCTATGGACAGACTGCTTTGCGGCGATGTCGGTTTCGGCAAAACAGAGGTGGCTCTGCGGGCGGCCTTCAAGTGTGTGACAGGCGGCAAACAATGTGCCTTTTTAGTACCCACCACGATTTTGGCATGGCAGCACTATCAAACAGCCTTACAGCGGTTCGAGGGCTTTCCGGTGAACAGCGAACTGCTCTCCCGTTTCCGAACGCCGCAGCAGCAGCGGGAAATCATTCAAAAACTGAAGCGGGGCGATATTGATTTCGTCATCGGTACACACCGCCTGATTTCCAAGGATATGCAGTTCCGTGACTTAGGTCTGCTGATTATTGACGAGGAACAGCGGTTCGGCGTGGCACAAAAAGAGAAGCTGAAAAACCTGAGCAAAAACGTGGACGTGCTGACGCTGTCGGCGACCCCGATTCCCCGCACTCTGAATATGGCGATGTCCGGCATACGGGATATGTCCTCTTTAGAAGAAGCCCCGCAGGACAGACACCCCATACAAACCTATGTGCTGGAATACGATGAAGCCGTCATCAACGAAGCCATTCGGCGGGAACTGCGGCGCGGCGGTCAGGTGTTCTATCTCTACAATTCGATAGACGGCATTGAGGACAAAGCCAAGGAACTTGCTCAGCGGATCCCCGAAGCAAAAATCGGTTTCGGACACGGCCGTATGCTGGAAGCACAGCTTTCGGAGGTCTGGCGGCAAATGCTGGAGCAGGAAATCAATATTCTCATCAGCACCACCATCATTGAAACGGGCGTAGACATTCCCAACGCCAACACGCTGATTATCGAAAACGCCGACCGCATGGGACTGTCACAGCTGCACCAGATACGGGGACGTGTGGGACGTTCTTCCCGCCGTGCCTATGCCTATCTGACGTTCTGCAAAGATAAAGTGCTGTCGGAAATCTCCCAAAAGCGGCTTGATGCCATTCGGGAATTTACCGAGTTCGGTTCCGGCTTCCGGATTGCCATGCGTGACCTCGAACTGAGAGGAGCCGGCAATCTCTTAGGTGCCAAACAGCACGGTCACATGGCAGATGTCGGCTATGATATGTATATGAAGCTGCTCGGACAAGCCGTCCGTGCCGCCAAAGGCGAAGCCCCTGCCGAATGGGACATAGATTGTCAGGTTGACCTTCCCGTGGAAGCCCATATTCCCGAAAGCTATATCAGCCATCTAACCCGCCGTTTGGAGATTTATCGCCGTATTGCTGATATCCGAACACAAGAAGATGCGTCCGATGTCATTGACGAACTGATTGACCGTTTCGGTGACATTCCCAAAGCCCTGCACAGCCTGATTGATATTGCCCTGCTCCGCAACCAAGCACAAAAGCACGGCATTTACCTGATCAAACAGCAGGGCAACACCCTTCAGCTGTATATCCGTCAGCTAAAATCCGAAATCGTTGGCACCATCATCACCCGCATGAAAGGCCGAGCCACCCTCAACGCCATGACCAAACCCTACATCTCCTTCTCCCTCCGCCCCGGCGAAACCGCCCTTTCTCTCCTTCCAACACTTCTTTCCTGACGTTGGAGAGCGTTGCCCTCCAAACCTCCCACCAGGGACTCTGCCCCTGGACCCCGTTGGGG
>CADCOZ010000190.1 GCA_902803125.1 uncultured Ruminococcus sp. | reverse complement strand
GATTCACTATGTGATTTCCACGTCCTCGAAGGGCAGAATTCCGACCCGTGACAGCGTTAAGATTCGCCGCAAGACCGTGGAAAGAAATATTCCGTGTCTGACCTCTATTGATACGGCAAATGCACTGGCGGATTCGCTCAAGAGCCGCTATTCCGAATACAGCACCGAGCTGGTGGACATCAACCACATGAGAACCCAGAAAATGAAACTGCGGTTCACTAAGATGCAGGGCTGCGGCAACGATTATATTTACTTCAACTGCTTCCATCAGAAAATCAACAATCCGGAAGGACTGAGTGTCCGTTTTGCCGACAGACGTTATGGTATTGGCGGTGACGGTGTCATTCTGATTTGTCCGTCTGATGTGGCCGATGCGAAGATGAGAATGTTCAACTTAGACGGCAGCGAAGGCAAGATGTGCGGCAACGGCATTCGCTGTGTCGGCAAGTATTTGTTTGACCATAACATGGTGCAGGGGGATACCGTCCGCATTGAAACGCTCAGCGGCATTAAAACCTTGAAAGCCTATCGTCATGACGGCGTGGTCGATGTGCTGACCGTTGATATGGGCAAAGCGGTGCTGGCTTCGGCCTCTATTCCGGTGGCGATCAACAAGCCCCGTGTGATTAACGAACCCGTCACGATTGGCGGTGTGGAGTATCATATCACCTGCGTATCCATGGGCAATCCGCACAGCGTTGTTTTCTGCAACAATGTGGATAAGATTGATTTGGAGAAAGTAGGTCCCCTCTTTGAAAACAGTGAATTGTTCCCGGAACGTGTCAATGCCGAGTTTGTCAAGGTAATTGACGAGCATACCATTGAAATGCGTGTATGGGAGCGTGGCAGCGGTGAAACATGGGCTTGCGGAACAGGAGCCTGTGCGGTAGCAGTAGCGGCGGTGGAAAATGGTCTGTGCAAGAAAAATGAACCGATTACCGTCAAGCTCAAGGGCGGCAATCTGATTATCGAATATACCGATGACACGGTTTATCTGACAGGCTATGCGGAAACCGTATTTGAAGGAGAAATCGAGTTATGACGACAAAGTACATATTCGTAACAGGCGGCGTTGTATCCGGTTTGGGCAAGGGCATTACGGCGGCTTCTTTAGGCCGCCTGCTCAAGGCCAGAGGACTGAAGGTAGCGGCACAGAAGCTCGATCCTTATATCAATGTTGACCCCGGCACCATGAGTCCTTATCAGCACGGTGAAGTCTATGTCACAGAAGACGGTGCCGAAACGGACCTTGACCTTGGTCATTATGAACGCTTCATTGACGAAAACCTGAATAAGTTTTCCAACCTGACCACCGGCAAGGTTTATTCCAATGTACTGGAAAAGGAGCGTCACGGCGACTATCTCGGTGAAACGGTGCAGGTAATTCCGCACATCACCAATGAAATCAAGTCGTTTATTTATGCTGTCGGACAGGATTCCGGTGCAGATGTTGTCATCACGGAAATCGGCGGCACGGTCGGCGATATCGAAAGCCAGCCGTTTTTGAAACCGATCCGTCAGGTATCGGTGGAAGTCGGCAAGGAAAACAGCCTGTTTATTCATGTGTGTCTGGTGCCGTATATCAAGGGCAGTGAGGAGCATAAGTCCAAGCCGGCTCAGCATTCTGCCAAGGAACTGCGTTCATTGGGTATCAATCCCGATATTATGGTACTGCGGTGTGATGAACCGCTGGAACCGAGCATTTTTAAGAAAATCGCCATGTTCTGCAACGTCAAGGACGACTGCGTGATTGAAAATATGACCATTCCCGTACTCTATCAGGCTCCGCTGATGCTGGAAAAGGCCAACTTCAGCGATATTGTGTGCCGTGAACTGCATATTACGGCACCCCGTCCCGATATGAGTGAGTGGCAGGAGATGCTCAACCGTATCAATTCCCGTGACCGAGAGGTCAAAATTGCCCTGTGCGGCAAGTATGTCCAATTGCACGATGCGTATTTGTCGGTAGCGGAAGCCCTGCACCATGCCGGTTATGAAAACCGTGCTTTTGTAGAGATTGAATGGGTCGATACCGAATTGATAACGGCCTATACGGTAGAAGAACTGTTGGGTCATGTGGACGGTATTTTAGTACCGGGCGGTTTCGGCAACAGAGGTATTGAGGGCAAGATTATTGCCGCCCAATATGCCCGTGAGCATAACATTCCGTATTTAGGCATTTGCTTGGGAATGCAGACCGCCGTCATAGAATATGCCCGTAATGTTCTCGGCTTCAAGGATGCCAATTCCGGTGAATTTGATAAAACCAGTCTGCACAAGGTCATTGACCTGATGCCCGATCAAAAAGGTGTAGTAGACAAGGGCGGTACCATGCGGTTGGGAGCCTATCCCTGCAAAATCCGCAAGAATACCATCATGGACAGAGCCTATGGTGTTGCCGAAATTCGAGAACGTCACCGTCACCGCTACGAGTTCAACAACGAGTTCCGCAGTCAGCTTGAAGAAAACGGCTTAGCGGTCACCGGCACCTCGCCGAACGGTTTACTGGTCGAGGCGGTCGAAATCCCCTCACACCGTTTCTATATCGGCGTTCAGTACCACCCCGAATTCAAGAGCCGTCCCAACCACGCCCACCCCTTATTCCGTGAATTCATCAAAGCCGCCCTTTCGTGAATGTTGGAGGTCTTTCCCCTCCAAACCTCCCACCAGGGGCTTTGCCCCTGGACCCCACAAGCCTTTGAAAAGCTTGCGAAAAACTTTTAATTTGACGAAATGGTTAGCTGGTTTGTTCAGGAAAGGTATGGAACAGCTTGTGTTTCTTCGTCTATTTCAGGAGGCAGACAAGCGGCAGCAGTATAAGAATAACTTAGGAGGATTATCCGATGTCAGGTCATTCAAAATGGAGTACAATTAAGCGTAAGAAAGAAAAAACAGACGGTGCCAGAGCCAAGATTTTTACAAAAATCGGCAGAGAATTAGCCGTAGCCGTGCGTGAAGGCGGCAGTGCCGACCCTTCTGCCAACGCAAAACTGCGTGAATGTATTGCCAAGGCAAAGGCCAATAATGTTCCCAACGAAAATATTGAACGTATCATCAAGAAGGCCGCCGGCAGTGCCGATGGCAGCAGCTATGAATCCATCACCTACGAGGGCTACGGTCCCTGTGGTATTGCCGTTATTGTGGAAACACTGACCGATAACCGCAACCGTACCGCCGGTGATATCCGTCACTTCTTTGATAAATACGGCGGCAATCTCGGCACACAGGGCTGTGTATCGTTTATGTTTACCCAGAAGGGTTTGCTTGTCATTGAAAAAGAAGACAATGACGAGGATAAGCTGATGGAAGATGCCTTGGAAGCCGGTGCAGAGGATTTCTCTTCCGAGTCAGCCGATGTCTATGAAATCTATACCGATCCCGCCGATTTCAGTGCGGTTATGGAAGCTCTCGAAGCCAAAGGTTATGAGTTTGTATCGGCCGATGTGTCTATGATTCCTTCTACCTATACCAAAATCGAAGATCCCGAAGCCTGCGAAAAAATGCAGAAACTGCTGGATATGCTCGATGATAACGATGACGTGCAGAATGTTTATCACAATTGGGAGATGCCCGAAGAAGAATAAGCCACCAAAAGCCGCTGTTTCAGCGGCTTTTTTATCTTGATGGGACACGGATAATAAAGCTGTTTTTGCCCGACAAAACACAGCAAATTCAGGAAAGGGCAGAAGTAATGAATAATGAATAGTGAATAATGAATAGTGAATAATGTTGATTTAGGTCAAGT
>CADCOZ010000189.1 GCA_902803125.1 uncultured Ruminococcus sp. | reverse complement strand
TGTTGGAGCGGATGACGAGGCTCGAACTCGCTACCTCAACCTTGGCAAGGTTGCGCTCTACCAGATGAGCTACATCCGCATATCAATTGCCGACAGCTTTTATATTGTAACGCACCGATAAGGGTTTGTCAATACCTTTTGAAGAATTTTTTTTCTGCTCTGTTTTTTTATGTTTTTTTGATAAGGACTATTTCACACGGCATGATTTTTATGGGTAAAAGTTCCAAATGAGCAGGGGAAAGGCTGTCGGCTGTCCGCAAAGCGGAAGAAAACTGGCAATACGTCTGTATATTTTAGAGTGAATTTGTAAAAAATGTAAATTTTTTTAATAAACTTAAAGAATTGTACGAAAAAAACTTGTGTTTTTTTGAAAAATAGAATATAATAGACATATACTTCGGGATAAAGCAGTGTTCTGCCCGAATACAGCAGTCATCCCGAAAAAATATATACAGATATGGAGGAATATAAATGGCTGATAAATCCCTTCCGTCATTTAAGGGCACGCAGGAACAGGAAGCCCAGCTTCTTGAAGTCATTGCAAAGAACAAAGATTTACCGGGTGCTTTGCTGCCCGTCCTGCACGAAGCACAGGAAATCTATGGCTATCTTCCCATTGAAGTACAGCAGATGGTGGCTGATGGTCTGAATTTGCCTCTGAGCGAAGTTTATGGTGTGGCAACCTTCTATTCCCGTTTCAGTCTGACTCCCAAAGGCAAGCACAAGATCAGTGTCTGTCTTGGTACGGCTTGTTACGTTAAAGGCTCCGACAAGGTGCTGGAGGAAGTTGAAAAAATGCTCGGCATCAAGAGCGGTGAGTGTACGCCGGATGGTCTTTTCTCAATCGAGTCCTGCCGCTGCGCAGGGGCCTGCGGACTGGCTCCGGTTATGATGATTGATGAAGAAGTATACGGAAAGCTGACCCCGCCCGAAGTTCATAAGATTCTGGCTAAGTATATGGAAAGAGAAGGGGGAAGTATCTGATGACTGTTGAAGAACTCAATAAGATCAAAAAAGAAAAAGAAGAGCTTGTCATGGTTCGTAAGGTAATCAAAGAAGAGGGCGAAAAGATGGCCGCTCACACCGGTTACCGCAAGCAGGTGCTTGTATGCGGCGGTACAGGCTGTACCTCATCCGGCAGCAAGAAGGTTTTGAAGGCACTGGATGAATCGCTGAAGAAATACGGCTTGGAGGACGAAATTCTGGTTGTTCGCACCGGCTGTTTCGGTCTTTGCTCACTCGGCCCGATCATGATTGTTTATCCGGAAGGCTATTTCTACGCTCAGATCGATTCTGAAGGCGTAAAGCGCGTGGTAAAGGAACACCTCAGAGATGGCGTTGTCTGCCGTGACCTGCTCTATCAGGAAACCGTTATTGATGACAACACAATCATTTCACTGTCCGAAACCAATTTCTATAAGAAGCAGCTGCGTATTGCTCTGCGGAACTGCGGTGTTATCGACCCCGAAAACATCGAGGAATATATTGCACTGGACGGTTATCAGGCCCTGTATAAGGCCCTGACTTCCATGACTCCCGATGAGGTTATCAAGGAAGTTCTGGATTCCGGTTTGCGCGGACGCGGCGGCGGCGGCTTCCCGACCGGCAGAAAGTGGATGTTTGCCAGAGCCTCCAAAGGCGACATTAAGTATGTAGCCTGTAACGCAGACGAAGGCGACCCCGGTGCTTTCATGGATCGTTCCATTCTGGAAGGCGACCCGCAGTGTATCATTGAAGCCATGACGATTGCCGGTTATGCTATCGGCGCACAGAAGGGCTTTGTTTATGTCAGAGCAGAGTATCCGATTGCCGTACAGAGATTGACCGTTGCTTTGGAACAGGCCAGAAAGTATGGCTTCCTCGGCGATAATATCTTCGGAACCGGCTTTAATTTCGATATCGAGATTCGTCTGGGTGCCGGCGCATTCGTATGAGGCGAAGAAACCGCTTTGATGACCTCTATCGAAGGCAACAGAGGCGAGCCTCGTCCCCGTCCGCCGTTCCCGGCTATCAAGGGTCTGTTCGGCAAGCCCACCGTTTTGAATAACGTTGAAACCTATGCCAACATCGCCCAGATCATTCTCAAGGGCAGTGCCTGGTATTCCTCCATGGGTACAGAAACCAGCAAGGGTACCAAGGTATTTGCTTTGGGCGGCAAGATCACTAACGTAGGTCTGGTAGAAATTCCGATGGGTACAACCCTGCGTGAAATCATTGAAGAAATCGGCGGCGGCATCCCGAACGGCAAGAAGTTCAAAGCAGCGCAGACCGGCGGTCCTTCCGGCGGCTGTATTCCTGCGGAACATATTGACACACCGATTGACTATGACAGCCTGCTGGCTATCGGTTCCATGATGGGTTCCGGCGGTATGATCATTCTGGACGAAGATTCCTGTATGGTAGATATTGCGAAGTTCTATCTGGAGTTCACGGTTGATGAGAGCTGCGGCAAATGTACGCCGTGCCGTGTCGGTACCAGAAGACTGCTTCAGTATCTGGAAAAGATTACACAGGGCAAGGGCGAAGACGGCGATATCGAGAAGATCGAAGAACTGTCCCAGCATATGCAGAAGTCCTCTCTGTGTGCGCTCGGTCAAACAGCACCGAACCCGATTCTGTCCACACTGAAGTTCTTTAAGCAGGAATATATTGACCATATCTATCACCACAAATGCACAGCCGGTGTTTGTAAGGCACTGCTTAAGTATGAAATCATGCCGGAGAAGTGTAAGGGCTGTACGCTTTGTGCAAGAAATTGTCCTGCAAATGCCATTACGGGTACCGTCAGAAATCCGCACGTCATTGATACTTCTAAGTGCATCAAGTGCGGTGTCTGCATGAGCAACTGTAAGTTCGGCGCTATTCGTACAGTATAAGGAGGGGCATATTTAATGGAAACCGTACATCTGAAGATCAATAATATTCCTGTTGAAGTGCCGCAGGGATATACCATTTTACAGGCTGCCAAAGCGGCTAATATTGAAATCCCCACTCTTTGCTACCTGAAAGATATCAACTGCATCGGAGCCTGCCGTGTCTGTATGGTAGAAGCTCAGAAGGACGGCAGACCGCTCAGAGGTTTGTTGGCCGCTTGTGTCTATCCGGCAGAAGAGGGTTTGGAAGTTTTCACCAATACACCGGCAGTTATCAAGTCCAGAAAAACAACACTGGAACTGTTGCTGTCTAACCATAACAAAAAGTGTCTGTCCTGTACCCGTAACCAGCACTGCGAACTGCAAAAGTTGGCGGCAGAATACGGTGTGGATGAAGACAGATTCCCCAGCGAAGAACCGATTTATGAAATTGATGACCTGTCACCGTATATTGTCCGTGACAACAACAAGTGCATTAACTGTATGCGTTGTGTAGCGGCCTGTAAGAACGTGTAGTCCATCTCTGTTATCGGTGCCATTCAGAGAGGCTTTAGCGCCCATGTCGGCAGTGCCTTTGATAAGAGTCTGGACAATGCTCCCTGCGTTGGCTGCGGCCAGTGCGTTGTCAGCTGTCCTGTGGGTGCTTTGACCGAAAAGAGCCAGGAAGACAAGGTTTGGGAAGCGATTGCCGACCCGACCAAGCAGGTACTGTTCTTTACCGCTCCGTCTATCAAAGCTACCCTCGGCGAAGCCTTTGATATGCCCATCGGTACTAACGTAGAAGGCAAAATGGCGGCTGCTATTAAGCGTCTGGGTGCCAATGTGAAGGCGTTCAATATGGATTTCACTGCTGACCTGACCATCATTGAAGAAGCCAACGAGCTGGTGCAGAGAATCAAGAACGGCGGCACCCTGCCGATGTTCACTTCCTGCTGCCCCGGCTGGGTAAAGTTTGTGGAGCATTATTATCCGGAATTCCTGCCGAATCTCTCCACCTGTAAATCCCCGCAGGCTATGTTTGGTGCTGTGCTGAAGGGCTACTACTGCCAGAAGAACGGCATTGACCCGAAGGATGTCTTTGTGGTCAGCGTGATTCCGTGTACCGCCAAGAAGTTTGAAGCCACCAGACCGCAGCTTCGTTCCGATGAAAACTATGACGATGTCGATGTAGCTCTGACCACCAGAGAACTCGCCAGAATGATTAAGCGTGCGGCGATTAACTTCACCGACCTGCCGGAGGAAGACTTTGATGCTCCGTTCAATAAGGCCACCGGCGGCGGTATTATCTTCGGTGCTACCGGCGGCGTACTGGAAGCTGCTCTGAGAACAGCGGCCAGACTGCTGGACGGCGACTTCAAGAAGATTGACTTTGAAGAGGTTCGTGGTCCCGAAGCCGTTCGTGAGGTAACCTATGAAGTAGCCGGTGTGAAGATTAACGTAGCCGTTACTTCCGGTTTGGGCAACGCCAGAATGCTGCTCGAAAAGATCAAGAAGGGCGAAGCCAACTATCAGATGGTAGAAATCATGGCTTGTCCGGGCGGCTGTATCAATGGCGGCGGTCAGCCGACCAGAAGCGACAGCGTCAGCAACTACGTTGACTACAAGGCTTTGCGTTCCAAGGCTCTGTATGACCTTGATAAGAACAGCGAGCTGAGAGTCTGCGAAGAAAGCCCGATCATCAAGATGGTTTATGACGAGTTCTTTGAAACACCTGGTGCAGAAAAGGCTCACCACTATCTCCATACCTCTTATGTGGCCAGAAGCAAATACTATACCTGATAACCTTGCCCTTTACCAAAAATAGCCTTATTTACTCCGTGCCGGGACACTTGCCGTGTTCCGGCACTTTTTTCAAGGAAACCCTTTTCAACTGTCAGCCATTTGGGAGAAACTCCCTCCCTAAATTTGCTGAGGCTGACAAGCTGAGAGCTTACCGGCAGACTTAAAACAATACACGAACATACGGGAATTGGTTTCCGTGATCCGCTGTATACCCCGTTATCCGCTGATGTACCGCTGATGCAGCTTATGAAGGGCTTTTTTCTCAATGCGGGACACATAGGAACGGGAAATTTTTAATAAATCGGCTGTTTCACGCTGTGTCAGGGGTTTAGTGTTATCCAGACCATACCGCAGACGGATAATGAGGGCTTCTCTGGGGGACAGGCTTTCCTTGATATAGCGGGACAGCTTCTCCGCTTTGATTTTCAGGTCAAGGTCATCAACAATGCTGTCCGGCACCGCCATCACATCCATAAGTGTCAGAGCGTTGCCGTCCGCATCGGAATCGATTTCCTCGTGGATAGAAACATCAAGTGCATTCTTGCGTGTACTGCGGAAATACATCAGGATTTCATTCTCGATACAGCGGGACGCATAGCTGGAAAGCCGGATGTTCTTTTCATGTTTATAAGTATTGATAGCCTTGATGAGTCCTATTGTACCAATGGAAACCAAGTCATCGGGATCGGCTCCGCTGCCATAATATTTCTTGACAATATGAGCCACTAACCGCAGGTTATGTTCCACCAGTGTGTTGCGGGCGGTCAAATCACCGGCGGCGGTTTTCATCAGCAGGTCTTTTTCTTCCTGCGGTGACAGCGGTCGGGGAAACATTCCCGATCCGGTCACATGAAGAATGAATATCATGGATAGCTTCGACAGCAGTTCTGTCAGGAGTGACAACAGCATGGCAAATCACCTCAAAGATATATATGCCGGCTGTCATCGTATGAGTACGAAATAGGACAGAAAAAGTCCTGTATTGACGTGCCTTTTCGGTCAATACAGGACGGATAGATACTGATGAAAACAGGGATGCCTCTGCACGACTCTGTGTTGGGAATAACCCCGCTTGAAAAGCCGATGCAGGCAGGAAATAGTGAATAGAAAACGCTATTTGATGATTTTGTGCAGACGGTTCGAAAGGAATACGGCGGCAACGATTTTCAAGCCGTCAACCAGCAGAAACGGGAACACGCACAGTGTCAAAGCTCCCCAAAGATTGATGCTGTCTGCACCGTTATTCTGCCGATAGAGTATCAGGAACCAGACGGTACCGAAGAGATAGCAGACGAATAATCCGACGGTCATGGAAAGAGCCATGCTCCAAATACGATTGCCGAATTTATCCTGAAACAGACCGACAAGAAAGGCGATGGCCAGGAAACCAATGATATACCCGCCGGTGGGACCCATTAACACACCGATACCGCCTCTGAATTGGCTAAACACGGGCAGACCGCACATACCGAGCAGCAGATAAATCATGACGCAGAGAACACTCCGCTTACAGCCCAGAAAGCTTCCAGCTAAGAATACAGCAAGGGTTTGCAGGGTGAACGGTACCAGCGGCGGCGGCATCGGAATGGTAATTTGTGAACAAATGGTGATTAACGCCGTAAACATGGCTGTTCTGACCATAGTGGCCAGATGCTGTCTCAGCGATTCAGCTGATTTAGCAGTCAGTTCAGTATCATTAGGCAGTTTTTTCTTTTTATCCATAAAGAGTACCTCTTTGTTAAGATTACAGTTCTCATTATAAGGTATTTTTGCGTAATTGTCAACCATTTTTTGATAAAAAGTGTTAACAGTTGTTGACTATGGACAACAATAGTAATAGGGAACCCTGCATCAATCATTTTTTTCCATATATCAAAAGAGAAGGATTTTCATTAGGATAATCCACGCATTCAGTCAGCTTTTTCATTGTTTAGACGGATGAAAAAAGCATTGTTCCCATAGCGAAAACATGATATAATAGCAATAACAAATCTGAAGGAGAACAGCTAATGGAACTGAAAAAGAATGCATTATATGAAACGGAAATCATCGACTATACAACAGAAGGGGCCGGTATCGGCAGGATTGACGGCATGACGGTGTTTGTTCCTTCCACGGCCGTGGGGGACAAAGTGAAGGTTAAAATCCTGAAGGTCACGAAGCATCTTGCTTACGGAAAAGTGGAAGAGCTCATACAGCCGTCCTTTCATCGGCAGGCGGTAGATTGTGCGGTGTTTGCCCCGTGCGGCGGCTGTACATTCCGGCATATCAGTTATGAAGCAGAATGTGCCTTCAAGCAAAAGCGGGTGGAGGATACGCTGTCAAGGATCGGCGGTGTGGATGTTGGGATGGTACAGCCGATTATCTGTGCAGACAACTGTGACGGCTACCGCAACAAGGCACAGCTGCCGGTGACTGTAGACAAAAACGGCAGGATTGCAGTTGGTTTTTTTGCCCCCAGAAGTCACCGTGTGATTCCCATAGAATCCTGTCAGCTTCAGGCTCCTGTCTTTAACGAAGCCATGCGGCTTTTTACTCAATGGGCCAATCAATACCATTTGTCAGCCTATGATGAAGGAACGCATCAAGGTATATTGCGGCACTTATACCTGCG
>CADCOZ010000188.1 GCA_902803125.1 uncultured Ruminococcus sp. | reverse complement strand
CCGGAAACGCTTCGCTCAAATAATCAATAAAAAAGAATAAAGAAAAAATAGGAAAGTATCCCGTTGCGATACATAAAAACATTATTACTATAAATGAGCAAATCTGACAACTTGCACAAATATTTTGGTCAAAAACGAAATTCAACCCCTGCATTCATCCCTTGAATCAACGAGATTCAAGGAATTGTTTGTGCATTATAACGAAACTTTTGAAATTTGCTCATTTATAGATTATTATTTATTCTTCATTCTTTATTCTTTATTATTTATTTCTCCCCTCCCAAAATCGCTGTGTTTATCTTGCCGGTCGGTAGACTTTTCACTGACCACTGACCACTAACCACTAACCACTAACCACTATTCTACGGACTTTTTTTGCTAAAAAATCGGACTTTTTCAATCCTCTCCAACAGGTTATTATGCTACAATAGAACCATAATGAGGCAAGAGATAAGGTTTATCGTACTCAGGAGGAAAGGCAGGGATGTTTATGAAAAAGAAAAAGAAATTTTCCAAAGAGATGTGGGTATTTTTGGCCATAGCGGTTATGATTCCCTTTTTTTCTCTGTTTATGATTTCAGTCTTTTCGTCAAAAACATCCGGTAAGGCCAATCCTTTTCTCTTTCCTGTTATTCTCCTTTTTTTTGTCATAGTAACCATCATCAGAAAGAAACTTGAAAAAAAGGTGATGGGCGTAGAGTCCAAAGAAAACGGGAAGCACGCTAAACACTTCCTCGAAGATCTTTTTTCAGGTATGACATCTGAGGAGAACGCATTTATCCACAGCTGTCAGAAGAGACAAGAAGACAGCGCCGCCAGAATCATCAGTGCCAATTGTCCCAACTGCGGAGCCCCCATTAAGATCGGCGACCAAGTCGAATGCGAATATTGTCATTCACAGATTATGAACTTAAACAATTTCTCCGCAAACGGAAACGGCAGACGCACCATTTCCCCGGAGGAGTATAATCCTATCAGATACTATGAGGAGAACGATACCGGCTACCATATCAGAAAACCGTAAGACAGAAATAATGAATAATGAATAACGAATAGTGAATAATGAATAATGTTGATTTAGGTCAAGTCAGCGAATTTAGGGAGGGGGTTTGGGGGCAGAGCCACTGGTGGGAGGTTTGGAGGGCAACGCCCTCCAATTCCTAAAAGAAGGGGAGGGGCAGAGGGTACAGACTGCAAAATAACAGGCAGGAAAACAGCAGGATAAAAGACAGCAGGAGGGGCAGGAAGAAGAGTTCGAAGCGGCAGCGGGAAACGTACCAACGCCGGAAAAGCAGTTCGGAGAAGGTCAGACAGAGCAGAATACCGCCCTGAAAGATATATTCCTGCGTGGTGAACAGCGACAGGCCGCTCAGGGTCAGCAGGGACAGCCAACAAAAAAGGTGCAGGGACAGGATTTTGGCACAGACGTAATGGAGAAGGTGCGGACGGTGACAGGACAGCTCGATGAAACTCCAGAAAATATAGACCAGCAAAAACGGCTTGGTCAGTTCCGACGGACTGCGGTTCAGGGAAGATATCAGCAGGCTCCAAGCCGCCCCACCCGAAGCCCGATAGGAAAACTGAAGCACAAATCCGCACAGAAACATACCAAGAATATGGACGGGCAGATATTTTTTAGGCAAGCAATCAGCTCCGTTTACGATACAAGTTTATCGGTGTATAGTATGACAAAACGGAGCAAAACATACCGGTTGACGGGTCAGTGCAGGAAAAAACCGACCAGTAAGCCCGATAAGATACCGGCCAGTGCTGTCAGCAGAAGCGGCCGCCATCGTTTTTGGCTGTGAAGCACAGAGGGAGCCTCCATCTTTTTCAGCATACGGCGGGCTTCCTGCTCTAAAACGGCTCGTTGAACGGACGCATAAACCGGTTTGATAATCAAAATGGCACGTTCGTAATACTCACTGCCGGTATCCGATAACTCGATAATGGTGTGGTTGACTCCTTTGATCATAGACATGACCTCCCGATAATGCTGTTTTGATAAAAGCATGGACTGTTTTCCGGCTGATTATTCCGGAAACGGTTCTTTTTTTTTATTATACAATCTGTAATGTTGAAAACTCGGTGAAGAAAGTGGAAAACGGCGTTAAAAACTGTTGAAAACTTGGTTGAAACAGTTGATAAATCAAGGTTTAGACGGTGGAAGAATTTTTAGAGTTTTAAACATTGACAAATCTGTCAGGCAAGATGACGATTTTGAACCATAAAATAACAAATTGTATTTTTTGCGTGTCAAGTATTTTTTTGTCGAAAAGAAACCATTTTCGACAAAAAAATTAAGGCGGCCAAAACCGTCTTTTGAAGAACTGTTTTTGGCAAAAAGAAACAAGGAATGTGATGCGGTATAAAGATTTTCACACATTTTTATACAAAGGTCATCATTATTTTATTGACATTTGACAGAAATTGGGGTAAGATAATAATGCATAATCAAACGATAGAAACGGGCCTTTCTGTTATGGTTTGCAAAAATACAGTCACATTGGTGTCACGGGATCAAGAAGGGGGTTCTGCTGATAATCATGTGGCTATATTTTTTATTACACAAAACCATACGTTGAGAGGAAAAACCGTTTGCTGTTGTGGAAAAACCGGAACAGCCGATTGGTTCCGGATATGCTGTCGAAAAAAATGAGGAAAGGAGCGTTTGTATGCTCAAAAAATACCTGTACGGTCAGCCGATACCCACCGAAGCGATTGTGGAAGACTATCCGGTTAGTGATGAACCGCTGTGCTGTCTGGCCGAAAAAATCGACGAGGACGGACACATTTCTTTTAGTGCTGTATTGGCGGAAGAGGATATTGTTTATGGCTTGGGAGAAGCCTCCCGCGGCATCAATAAACGAGGCCATATCTATGAATGTTTTAACAGTGACGACCCCTATCATACCGAAGAGAAGCGTTCTCTGTACGGCTCGCATAATTTTATTGTGGTCAGCGGCAAGACTTCCTACGGCGTGTTTGTGGACTGTGGTGCCAAAGTGACGTTTGATATCGGCTATAGTGACTATGACCGCTTGGTGATTACGCCGTCCGTGAAGGATTTTGTGCTGTATATCATCGAAGGCGACAGGGCCGATGATATTGTGCGGCAGTTCCGCCGTGCCATTGGACAGAGTTATATAGCACCGTTCTGGGCGTTCGGCTTTCAGCAGAGCCGCTGGAGTTATTTCACAGCCGATGACGTGCGGGAAGTGGTGCGGCAGTATCGGGAAAACCATATCCCGCTGGATGCGGTCTATCTGGATATTGACTATATGGAAGCCTATAAGGATTTTACCGTCAGTGAAGAACGATTTCCCCATTTCCGTGAGTTTGTGCAGGAAATGAAGGAGCAGGGTATCCACTTGGTGCCGATTATTGATGCCGGTGTCAAGATCGAAGAGGGCTATGCGGTGTATGAGGAAGGCAAAGCGAAGGGATACTTCTGCAAACGGAAAGACGGCACGGACTTTGTAGCAGGTGTTTGGCCGGGCCGCACGCACTTTCCCGATTTTTTACAGCCGGAAGCCCGCCGGTGGTTTGGCTTGTGGTATAAGGGACTGCTCGATGACGGCATTGAAGGTTTCTGGAACGATATGAATGAACCGGCGATGTTCTATACAGAGGAAGGAATTGCCGAAGCGGTAGCGTATCTGAAGGCGTTTGATTTTTCCTGCAACGACTCCAACAAGTTTTTTGAGCTGGGCAGCCGTGCAAGCGGATTAGCGAACCGCCGTGAGGACTATGCCGCCATGTATCATACAGTCAACGGTCAGCCCGTCTGTCATGAACAGGTGCATAATCTGTATGGGTATTATATGACCAGAGCCGCCGCCGAAGCGTTCCAAGAACTGGTGCCGGATAAGAAGATACTGCTGTTTTCCCGTTCGTCCTATATCGGTATGCACCGTTACGGCGGTCTTTGGACAGGCGATAACCAATCGTGGTGGTCACACCTGCTGTTGAATATTAAAATGATGCCGTCATTGAATATGTGCGGTTTTCTGTACTGCGGTGCCGACCTTGGCGGTTTTGGCACGAACTGTACCAGAGATTTGCTGCTGCGGTGGCTGGCGTTTGGTATCTTCACGCCGCTGATGCGGAACCATAGTGCGTTTGGCACCCGTCCGCAGGAGTGCTATGCCTTTGGCGATACAGAAGCCTTCCGAGGGATTATCTCCCTGCGGTATCGTCTGATTCCGTATCTGTACAGTGAATATGTAAGAGCCTGCGAGAATAACGAAATGCTGTTCAAGCCTTTAGCGTTTGACTATCCGGAGGACGACATAGCCCGACACATAGAGGATCAGCTTCTGCTGAGTGACAACCTGATGCTGACACCGGTCTACGAGCAGAACGCCATTGGCCGCACGGTTTATCTTCCCGAACCCATGCGTTTTGTTCTGTTCAAAAACGCCGAAGTCATTCACAGCGAAATCCTCCCGCAAGGCCATCATTTTATTCATGTAGCCCTTGACGAAGTGCCTGTTTTTATTCGTCCCGGTCACTCTCTCATGCTCTGTTCTCCCGCCGAATCCACCGCCGCTCTCTCTTCCGCCTCTTCTCTTGCTGTTACCAACCTCTCCTTCTCCTGAGCGAGTGTTGGAGGGCTTTGCCCTCCAAACCTCCCACCAGGGGCTTTGCCCCTGGACCCCACCAAGGGCTCTGCCCTTGGAACCCGTTG
>CADCOZ010000187.1 GCA_902803125.1 uncultured Ruminococcus sp. | reverse complement strand
GCCTATGTCTATCTTAGGGAGCTTGCGGTCTATTGCGAATTTATCGTTGTTTTCGCAAAGCGAGCCTGTAACGTCATAAACATGGTCACAGGGAGCGTCCTCCTTGCCGAGAACGGTTATGTGATGATATGCGCCGTACATAGCCGGACGCATAAGGTTTGCGGCGCAGGCATCAACGCCGATATATTCCTTGTGGATATGCTTTTCGTGGATAGCCGTTGTAACAAGGTGTCCGTAAGGAGCAAGCATGAATCTTCCAAGCTCTGTGAAAATACTTACATCTCCCATTCCTGCGGGAACAAGTATCTCTTCAAAGGCTTCCTTTACGCCCTGACCGATCACCATTATATCATTCGGCTCCTTGTCGGGGGTATAGGGAACTCCGACACCGCCGGAAAGATTGATGAAACCGATATGTACTCCTGTTTCCTCTTTCAGCTCAACAGCCAATTTGAAAAGTATCTTTGCGAGTGTCGGATAGTATTCATTTGAAACGGTGTTGCTGGCAAGGAATGAATGGATGCCGAAATTCTTTGCGCCAAGCTCTTTCAGTCTGAGGAAAGCATCCCTGATCTGTGTTCTTGTCATTCCGTATTTTGCATCGCCGGGATTATCCATTATGGTGGTTGAGATGGAGAATGTTCCGCCGGGATTATACCGGCAGGATATGGTCTCCGGAATACCGCAGACCTCCTTCAGCATATCAATGTGGGTAATATCGTCAAGATTTATGATAGCTCCGACTTCATTTGCAAAGCGGAACTCTTCTGCGGGAGTGTCGTTTGACGAAAACATTATCTCCGGATATCCGAAACCGCACTTCTGGCTCATCATAAGCTCTGCGTAGGATGAACAGTCAGTACCGCAGCCCTCTTCCCTGAGGATTTTGAGGATAGCGGGAGTCGGCGTTGCTTTTACCGCAAAAAATTCTTTGAATCCCTTGTTCCATGAAAAGGCCTGTTTGAGCCTTCTTGCGTTTTCTCTGATACCCTTCTCGTCATATATATGAAACGGGGTAGGATATTTTTTAATGATCTCTTCTGCTTTTTCCTTTGTTATAAACGGTACTTTTGACATACGTCGATCCCTCCTGAGATTAAAAAATACACACACATTATACAAAAAAAGGAAGCATTTTGTCAACGGGAGAAGGTTATTATTATGAAAAAAATATTCATTGCCGCAGGCAAAAAAACGCCCTATGACTCCTCTCTGATAATGATATATTTTCTGCTTATGACGGAATTCATGTTTTCGTCCGGCATCATTCCGTACTCAGCTCCTTACAAAGCCTCCGCAGCACTGCCGGCATTTGTGATACCGCTCATTCTGCTGATACTCCTTAAAATATGTTTCGGTGCGGAGCTTCCACGTCACAAAAAACTCATATCCGTACTTTTGTCAGCGGTTATGATCTGCTATATCCTTGCAGGTATGCAGCACGTTTTCAGGGCGGCGTATTCCTACTATATTTTCACATAAAAAAGCAGTTCCCGCAAATCAGGGAACTGCTTTATCTTCAGAGTACGCACTCGCCAAGTACTTTTCCTATCGGGTCACGTATCACGATATCGGCTTTTGAATCGAAGCATGTTTCCGATTTGTTGAGCAGGACGATCTTACTGCCTCCGAAATAATTCAGGAAACCCGCCGCAGGATAAACATTCAATGATGTTCCGCCGATAATAAGCACGTCAGCCTTTGCTATTGCACGAACGGCATTTTCAACGGTCTCATCGTCAAGACCTTCCTCATAAAGCACAACATCGGGCTTTATCGTCCCGCCGCAGGTGCATTTCGGGATGCCGCTGCTTTCGGTTATGGCTGAAAGGTCATAAAACTTTTTGCACCTCATGCAGTAGTTTCTCAGTACCGAACCGTGAAGCTCATATACGGTCTTACTGCCCGCAGCCTGATGCAGACCGTCGATATTCTGTGTCACAACCGCTTTCAGCTTTCCCTGTTCTTCTAACTTTGCAAGAGCATAGTGAGCCTTGTTCGGCTTTGCCGATGTGCATATCATCTTGTCCCTGTAAAAATCATAGAAATCCTTTGTCTTTGTGATAAAAAAGCTATGGCTGAGTATGGTTTCGGGCGGGTATTTGTATTTCTGGTTATAAAGCCCGTCAACGCTCCTGAAATCCGGTATCCCGCTTTCGGTAGAGACACCCGCACCGCCGAAAAATACAATATTGCTGCTTTCTGCAATGACCTTTTTCAGTTCCTCATACATGACTAAACACACTCCTTTCTTGTGGGGGTAACAGCATCAGGCTGACACAATAATCGTAACGGTAACATACAAATAACCGCTCAGTTTCCATTCTTTGCCGCCCATTCCCATGCGGTAACCCACGGTTGTGGAGGGGCGGTTCTGCTGTACCAGCTTAAATGCATCCGATACGGACATATCCGTGCGGAAAACAATCGTAGTCGTCTGGGTCGTGTCGCCGTCAATATGGGAAACCGCTGATTTGAACGCTTCTTCATTCTCACAATATACAAACGGCTGATTGTTTTGTTCTTCCTCGGCCAGCAGGAGCGGCAACAATTTTTCAACAGGCTGTGGAGCGGTACAGGTTTTCTTATCCGAAGAAGCCTGATGGGTGCCTGCTATCATGCTGTCAGGCACCATAAAATAAGTATAACAGCGGTTGTCACCGTAATCCTCCGATACCACCGGATCATCCCATGTTACATCCATATTGTACCACTGGCCGTCCACCTTCACCTGATTCCACGCATGGCTTTCCAGACTGCCGTAGGGACTCATCGCCTGCCCTGTCACACGAATAGCTTCCAGACCGGCTCGTTCTGCCATCAATTGGAAAGTCTTGGCGTAGCCGTCACAAACGGCCAGTCCGGTTTCCAGCAAGCCTTCCACCGTATAAGAGGTTTCCGGCGCACCGCCTGCACTGTAGGCCGATTCATCATACTGCACATTATTCAACAGCCAGTCGTGAATGGCCTTAACCTTGTCAAACTCGGACATTTCCGGTGTGATAATACCGGCCAGCACTTCATCTATCTGTGCATTCACGCCGCCTTCAAAAACCTTCACGGTGATGGTTTTGGACGACACCGTGCCAAGGCTGTCTTTGACCTTAATCAGGAACTGCACCGCCCCCACGGCATCTATCTGACAGGTGATTTGATCGGTTTCCGAATAGCTTTGGAGAAGCCGCCAAGAAGTATCACTGCTTCTTTTGTAGGAATAGGAGTAACGATAATCACCGGCACCGCCTTTGGCGGCTCCCACTAATTTGACCTGCTCACCCTTTTCTATTTCTGCGGGCGTGGCTGACGACCGGTTGACCAATTTGGGATAGACCTTCAAAGCAAAGGTACTTTTTTCAATCATGCCGTGGCTGTCTTTGACCTTGATCATCAGATCATAATCAACCGCCGCACCGGGCTTGAAATCTGCCGAAGCGGTATTGCTGTAACCTTTGAGGGTAACCCATGAAGAAGCAGAGGCTCGTTTCCAATAGTAAGCATAGGTATAGGAACCGCTGCCGCCTTTGGCACTGCCTTTAAGGGTTACCGTACTGCCCAGCGTAACAGCCGTTTTGCTGACCTTGCTGTTGTTCACCAACGCCGGTGAAACCTTCAGTGTCCGCAGGGTTTCCGTTACGTTGTTTTGGGCATCCTTCGCAACCACCTTGATATCATACGCCACAGCGGCCGCCGGTGTAAATTTAACGGAACTCGCTGTGCTGAAGCCCTTAACGGTAGTCCATTTTTCGGACGATGCTTTCTTGGCATAGTACGCATACCGATAAGGAGATACGCCGCCGCTCACATGACTGCTGATCGTCACGCTCTGTCCTTTGGTAATTTCCGCGGCACTCAGCGATACATTGTTTTCATAGGCGGCTGTCACACCAACAGCTTCTGCCGAAACAAAGCCGACCAACGGAACCGCCGTTCCGACACCTATCACCAGCAGGACGGCCAGCAGAAGGGATATTCTGCGGTGATGTTGCATTTTCATAAAAATTCCTCCTTACAAAATAAAATCATGGGTCCTGCTCTACCTCTATCATATACAATGTTAACGAAATATGCAAGTGTATTTCAAAAAAATTGTCCGTTCTGCAAGTGATTTCCGAAAGATTCTGTCAAAAAACACCAAAGAAGATCTTTCCTAAGGCCGGCCAAAGGCTGTCTTAAAAGTCGGTTAACCCAAAACTGTAAACAAAATTTTGAAAATTGATTTTCGTAATCCTGCACAAGTACACTTGAAAAAAACAGCTTAATATGTTACGATATAATTAACTATAATGAAGTAGAATGGGTAGAGTATGACTTTTCGTACATTCAGGCCAATGGCGGAATCCGTGTCCTGCCCTATTGAGGAGAACATATATGCGACAGAAAAAATTACAGCGTCCGCCGATTGAGCGTATTCAGGCGGATCCGGACTGCGGTCTGACAGCTGAAGATGTTCTGGAAAGAACCGAAAAAGGCTATCTGAATATTGCCGCTGACCCAAACGAAAAAAGCACCCTTAAAATTCTCGCCACTAACCTGTTCACCTTTTTTAATACGGTATTGTTCACGATTGCCTTTATTTTTCTCGGCTTCATGATTTACCTGACCTCCATCGGACGTTCGGATATTGTCGATACCTATTTCGGCTTTTCCAAATTTCTGTTTTTACTGCCGGCTGTCATGAACGTGGCCATGGGGACGTTTCAGGAAATCAAGAGTTTGAAGGTCATCAAAAAACTGCGTATCGTTACCAGTACAAAAAGCCGTGTCGTGCGGGACGGCATCGTACACTCCATAGAGGCTTCACAGATTGTTCCCGATGACATCATTGTTCTGTCGGCAGGTGAACAGGCCACCGCCGATATGACCGTCCTTGCAGGAGAAGTAGAGGTTGACGAATCCATCCTGACCGGCGAGTCCGATTATATCAAAAAGACGGTCGGTGACACGATTCTGTCGGGTTCTTCCATCATTGTCGGCAACGCCAGAGGACGTGCCGAAAAAATCGGTGATGAAACCTATGCCGCCGAACTGACCCGCAAGGTCAAAAGCGGCTCCAGCCATAAATCCGAACTCATGACCTCCATCGTGAAGATCATCAAACTGCTGACAGCGGCTCTGGTGATTGCCGCCGGTGTCATCACGGTAACAATGATTTATAAAGTCATCGCACACGGCGGTAATCCGGCTGTGTGGGACGGTCTTACCATGTCACTGGATGACCCTGTTACTTGGGCACTGATCGTTCTGACAGACGGTCAATTCGGCGTGGGTATTATTCCTTCCGGTCTGGTACTGACCACCTCGGTAGCACTGATGGTATCCATCGCTCAGCTGACCAAAAAGCAAACGCTCGTGCAGGAACTGTATTCTCTGGAGAACCTGTCCCGTGTGGATGTTATCTGTCTGGATAAAACCGGCACGCTGACAGACGGCACGATGTCGGTCTGTGATGTGAAGGCCTTCCTGCCTATAGAAGAAGTCAACCGTCACGCCCAGCAGTTAGCCGCCGTTTCAGAAGAACGAAACGCCACCGCCGAAGCGATTTATCAATATTTCGGTGCCGCCAAGAGTCCCTATTTTCGGGAAATCATTCCTTTTTCCAGTGCCAACAAATACGCCGGTCTGATCTATCATGACAATAAAAAACTGCTGATGGGCGCACCGGAATATCTGCTCCCGCCGGAAGATCAGCGTCTGTCCTATGTTACCGAACACGCCAAGCAGGGACACCGTGTGATTGCCATCACACTGGAGAAGGAACTGATTGCCTTTGTTGCTATTGAAGATCATATTCGTGAAACCGCACCGGATACCCTGAAATTTTTCCGTGAAAACGGTGTGACCGTCAAGGTTATCTCCGGCGATAACCCGCTTACCGTCAGTATGATTGCCGAAAAATGCGGTATCCAACACGCCGATAAATTCATTTCTTTGGCCGATGTCCCGCTGGAAAAAATACCGGAGCTGGCCGAAGAATATACCATCTTTGCCCGTGTTTCTCCCGAACAGAAGGAAGCCCTTGTCATGGCACTGCAAAAGAAAGGTCACAAAGTTGCCATGACCGGTGACGGCGTTAACGATATTCTCGCCCTGCGTCGGTCAGATTCCTCCATCACCTTTGCCAAAGCGACAGAAGCCGCCAAGTCCTGTTCAGACGTTGTTCTGCTCGATAATGATTTCAGCCACCTGAAAGAAGTGGTCGGTGAAGGCCGCCGTGTCATCGGCAATATCGAAAAAACCACGGTGCTGTATCTGATGAAATCAATCGCCCTGTTTTTGTTCGCTTTCATCCTCATTCCCTTTGCCAAAGGACAAATGTGGTTCTCCATTGAGAATATGTATATGCTGGAAGCGGCCGTCATCGGCACCGGCGGTTTTCTGCTCTCGCTGGAACCACGCCGAACACCCGTGCAGGGTTCTTTCCTGCGGAATATCTTCCTACAGTCCATTTCAGCGGGTATCCTGACCATGTGTGCCATTGTTTTGCCCATTATGCTGAACACTATTCCCAAGTTTTTCGGCTCAGAGCCATTTGTCACAGACGATAATGTGCGTCCGATGATGACCGTCCTCACTTCTATCGCCGGCTTGGTCGTCGTCTTTTCCATGTGTATTCCCTTCAGCAAGTACCGTGCCTTGGCACTGGGTGCCATTTCCGGCGTTTTCATTGTCTTGGGAATGATGCTTCCTTCTTCCTACATTGGCGGCAAGGCCATCGGCGCTCCCATGCTAGCCTTTGATGCCGATGCCGGACAAAACTTCTTTGACTGTCAGCTGATGCAGGAAATGTTCCACCCGCTAAAATCGCCGGTAGTGCAGTCGCTGATTTCAGACGAGAATAATTATATTGTTTTGCGGCTGTTCCTGTATATTGCGATTCCTACCTTCATATTGATTCGCTTTGCCCTTGAGAACCAAGTCCACCGCAAAGAAAAGAAGCCGATGAAAAACCACCTGTTCCGCATGGGCCGGCGGCTGATGCTTTCATCCGGTTTTGTTCTCCTGCTCCATGCCATCCTAACGATGGCCGAAGTGGTGGCCAGCATGGGCTATGCCGACCAGCTGAAGCCTTCTTTGGACGTATACGTTTTTATCGGCTTTTATCTTATCTACGCCACCCTGCATATTGCCATTGGGGTAGTCGGCTATCGGGTCTGGAACGCCCCCAGCAAACGCTCCATTCGTCTTGGTTTTATTGCCGGTATCTTCCTGTTCCTGCTCACCATTCTGCCGGCCATCTTTTCCGGCTCTCTCTTCTCCCCCGGCGATATCCGCATCATCATGGACAGCATCGTCATGTTCGCCATCACCCTCGGCTACGTCGTTGGCTCCGTTTTAGTCCAGTTCGTATATGACCCCGCCCTCGCTCCTCAACAACCCGTCCACTAACAGAGTGTTGGAGGGCTTTGCCCTCCAAACCTCCCACCAGGGGCTTTGCCCCTGGACCCCACCAAGGGCTCTGCCCTTGGAACCCGTTG
>CADCOZ010000186.1 GCA_902803125.1 uncultured Ruminococcus sp. | reverse complement strand
GGTTCCGGCGGTGCCAAGAATGTGCTGAACGCCAAAGAGATTGCAGAATGCGACGGTATTATCATCGCCGCAGACAAGAGTGTAGAAACCGCCCGCTTTGACGGCAAGCCGGTTTTCTCGACCAAAGTAGCTGATGGCATTCATAAGCCGGAAGAACTCATCAATAAGATTATCAACGGGGAAGCTCCCGTGTTCCATTCGGACAAGAAAGCCGAAGCAGGGGCTTCGGACGGCAAAGAGAGTTTCGGACGCAAACTCTATAAACACCTGATGAACGGCGTTTCGCATATGCTCCCGTTCGTGGTGGCCGGCGGTTTGTTTATTGCCATCGCCTTCTTGGTAGATACCGGCTTTGGCTATGCCGGTGACAGTAACTTCGGTTCCGTCACAGATACCGCCAAATGGTTCATGACCATCGGTAAAGTAGCGTTTAACTTCATGCTCCCGCTGCTGGCCGGCTTTATTGCGATGTCGATTGCAGACAGACCCGGTTTGCTGGTTGGTTTTGTCGGCGGCTTCTTAGCTTCTAACGGTGCCACGTTTACCGACCCCGGTGCGGCCAATACAGTGCCGTCCGGTTTCCTGGGTGCTTTGCTGGCCGGTTTCCTCGGCGGTCTGCTGATGAAGCTGATTGAAAAGCTGTGCGACCATATGCCGCAGGCGTTGGAGGGCATCAAACCGGTACTCCTCTATCCGCTGGCCGGACTTGGCATGATTGGCTTTATGATGTGTGCGGTCAATCCGGTCATGGCGTGGATCAACACCGGTCTGAATAATGCGCTGACTTGGCTCAACGACAATAACCTTGGTATCCTGCTCGGCTGTATCCTCGGTGCGATGATGTCCATTGATATGGGCGGCCCGTTCAACAAAGCCGCTTATGTATTCGGCACCGGTATGCTGGCCGCCGGTACAACCGCCGGTTATCAGGTCATGGCTTCCGTTATGATCGGCGGCATGGTTCCTCCGATTGCAATCGCTCTGTCCACTACCTTCTTCAAAAAGTGCTGGACGTCTGACGAACGGAAAAACGGTCCGGTCAACTTCATTATGGGTCTTTCCTTCATTACAGAGGGTGCCATTCCGTATGCGGCTTCTCACCCCCTGAAGGTCATTCCTTCCTGTGCAGTCGGTGCGGCTACGGCCGGCGCACTTTCCTGGGCATTCGGCTGTACGCTGAGAGCACCTCACGGCGGTATTTTCGTTATCGCTACCATTGGTCAGCCCCTCCTGTATGTTCTTGCACTGGTGATTGGCTCGGTGGTCGGTGCGCTCATGCTCTCGTTCCTGAAAAGGCCGAAAAAAGATGCTCCTGAAGCGGCACCTGAAAAAGCCAAATAACCCCTTGTTCGTCCAATCCAATCTATCATTAACACAGTAAAGGAGAATTATTATGGTATCAAAAATGTTAACAGTTCCGAACGCTATGGGCTTCCACATGAGACCCGCCGCTGTATTTGCCGGTGCGATGGGCAAATATCCCTGCAAAGTCACCATTAACTTCAACGGCAACACCTACAACGCCAAGAGTACCCTGAACCTGATTGCGGCCTGCATGAAATGCGGCAGTGAAATCGAACTGGTCTGTGACGGCGATCAGGAAGAAGCAGCTCTCGCTGAGGGTGCCAAAATGATTGAGGACGGCTTTGGCGAATGATGGGAGGGCTTTGTCCCTGAACCCCACAAGACTTTGAAAAGCTTTTGTGTTGAGGGTACAGGAGGTTTTCTCTCTCGGTTTGTCGGAATAATGCATAGGGGGGACTGTCGCTCGGCAGTCCCCTGTCAATAGATGGAGGTGTCATATACATGAAAGGAATTGGTGTTTCAAGCGGCATAGGGATTGGTACCGTATTGCTGGTAGAGGAACATTCCCTTGATTATACCCCGAAGCCGGTCACGGATACCGCCGCAGAGAAAAAGCGTTTCAGCGAGGCGGTCGCTTCATTCTGTGAAAACACGCAGGCACAAGCGGAAACCCTCAGAAAAACCGCCGGCGATAAAGAAGCCGAAATTATGCTCGGCCATATCAGTATTATTCAGGATCCCTTCCTGATAGGGGAGATTGAAAGGCTGATTGACGGCGGACAGTGTGCAGAAGCATCACTGGAAGCGATGTGCGATATGTTTATCCAGATTTTTTCGGCGGCAGAAGATGACGTTACCAAGCAGAGAGCCGCCGATGTCAGAGATGTCAAATCCGGTGTGCTGAGTATCCTGTTGGGGATTCGAGAGGTGAAACTCTCCGATGTTCCGGCCGGTACGATTATCTGCGTGAAGGAACTGACCCCTTCCATGATTGCGGAAATCAATAAGGAGAATGTTGTCGGCATTCTGACCGAAACCGGCAGTACGACTTCACACAGTGCCATCTTGGCCAGAGTGCTGGAAATTCCTGCGGTCATGAGTGTGCCGGATCTGATGAAAACGGCAAAGAATGAGGAAAAGGCTGTGATTGACGGCAGTAAAGGCGATGTCATTCTTTCGCCGGACGAAGCACAGTTGGCGGTTT
The DNA here is from genome assembly GCA_902803125.1 of uncultured Ruminococcus sp. Taxonomy (GTDB): domain Bacteria; phylum Bacillota; class Clostridia; order Oscillospirales; family Acutalibacteraceae; genus UBA1213. Next base: position 1,079 of record CADCOZ010000186.1, on the reverse strand, counting down.
ATGCCGAAAAGCGGGAGAAACTCTTGCAGGAACGCAGAGAATTGGAGAAATTCAGAGGAAAGGCCACCGTTTCGGCAGACGGTACGGTTTATGAACTGGTCTGCAATATCGGCAAGCCGGAAGATGCCGCCAAGGCTTTGCAGTTTGACGGCGAGGGAGTCGGTCTTTTCCGAACAGAGTTCCTCTTTATGGATAAAACGGCGGTTCCTTCCGAAGAAGAGCAGTTTAATGAGTATAAGAAAGCGGCGATGATTCTCAAAGGCAAGCCCTTAATTATTCGTACACTGGATATTGGCGGCGATAAAGATATCCCGTATTTAGGTTTGGCCAAGGAAGAAAACCCCTTCATGGGCTTCCGTGCCATTCGTTACTGCCTGAAAAACCGTGACCTTTTCCGCATTCAGCTGCGGGCGATTCTGCGAGCCAGTGCCTTTGGCAACGTGAGCATTATGTTCCCGCTGATTACCTGCGTGGAAGAGGTACGAAAGGGCAAAGCATTGGTGGAAGAGCTGAAAGCAGAGCTGTCCTCGGAAGGCATTGAATATGATAAGGATATCAAGGTTGGCATCATGACGGAAACAGCGGCCTCCGGTATTATTGCCGATTATCTGGCCAAAGAAGCCGACTTCTTCAGCATCGGCACGAACGACCTGACGGGCTATACCATGGCGGCCGACAGAGGCAACAGCGATGTTTCTTATTTGTATTCAGCACTTCAGCCGAGTGTTCTCCGCATGATTCGCTCGATTATTACAGCCGCCGGAGAGCAGAATATTCCGGTTGGTATGTGCGGTGAAGCGGCGGCCGACCCGATGATGATTCCTCTTTTGATTTCCTTCGGCCTGACGGAATTCAGCGTTTCGGCTCCCAGTGTTCTTCGTGTCAGAAAGTGCATCGCCAGCTGGACGAAGCAGCGAGCCGACGAAGTAGCCGAAAAGGTCATGCAGTTGGCCACCGAACAGGAAGTTCGAGAGTATCTCAGTTCCGTTACCTAATGTTGGAGGGCTTTGCCCTCCAAACCTCCCACCAGGGGCTTTGCCCCTGGACCCCACCAAGGGCTCTGCCCTTGGAACCCGTTG
>CADCOZ010000185.1 GCA_902803125.1 uncultured Ruminococcus sp. | reverse complement strand
TTTTTTTCGCCAGAAAAAGGTTTTCCCCAGGGGACTGACGGAAGAAAAAAGCACCCGCCAAAGCAGGTGCTTCCATTTTATTTTTCGGGGAAAGGTTCCTGATGCACGGGAAGCTCTCGGTTCCTTCAGGCTCGCTGTGCCACTCCTTCATCGGTATAGATGATGCGAATGTCAGCCCCCAGCTCGGAAAACTTTTCCACTACATCTTCATAGCCACGCTCAATATGCTCAATGTCCTCAATATGTGTCACACCGGTAGCCGCTAAGGCCGCAATAATCATCGCCGCACCGGCCCGCAAGTCGGTCGCCTTTACAGGTGCGCCGTTCAGTTCTTTCACGCCCTCAATGACCGCCACCTTGCCGTCAACGGAAATGACCGCCCCCATACGCTTCAGTTCTTCCACATAGCGGAAACGGTTATCCCATACAGCTTCTGTGACAATACTGGTACCCTGTGCCATTGACAGCAATACCGCAATCTGCGGCTGCATATCGGTCGGAAAGCCCGGATGCGGCATGGTCTTGACGTTGCACCGCTTCAGCTCTCCGGTACGATAAACCCGCACAGAATCCTCGTTTTCTTCCACACAAATGCCCATTTCCCGCAGTTTGGCGGTAATCGGCTCCAAATGCTTGGTAATCACGTTAGCAATCAGCACATCGCCGTCTGTGGCCGCAGCAGCTACCATATATGTACCTGCTTCAATCTGGTCGGGAATAATCGAATAGGTGGTACCGTTCAGGTGCTTTACCCCATTGATTTTGATAACATCGGTACCGGCTCCACGAATATCGGCACCCATAGAGTTCAGGAAGTTTGCCAAATCTACAATATGCGGTTCTTTGGCGGCATTTTCAATAATTGTTCTGCCCTCTGCCTTGACCGCCGCCAGCATAATATTCACCGTAGCACCGACAGACACCACATCTAAATAGATGCGTCCACCTGTCAAGTGCTCCGCCTTTACATGGATAATACCGCCGACAACACTGTGTTCCGCTCCCAAAATACCGAACCCTTTCAGGTGCTGGTCAATCGGTCTGACACCGAAATCACAGCCGCCCGGCAGAGCCACCTCCGCACGGGAAAACTTGCCCAGCAACGCCCCCAGCAGATAGCAGGAAGCCCGCATACGCCGCACAATATCATAATCTGCCACCGGTCTGCGGATATAGGTCGGGTCAATTTCCAAGGTCGTTTTATTGATGCGGTTGATTCTTGCACCCATTTCGTGCAAAATATTTGCGATTAAGTTCACATCCATAATATTGGGAATATTCTCAATACGGCAAACGCCGTCAGAAAGAATAACGGCCGGAATGATGGCCACAGCTGCATTTTTGGCACCGCTGATATGCACCGTTCCATGGAGCTTCTTCCCACCGCTGATTACAATCTGTTTCAAACTGCAACACTCCTCATAGTTCGTCTGTATGAGTTATCAAAACGGACAGTCGTTTCACGGAAACATCAAAACATACGCCGTCAAATTCATCAGTTTTTGACAGCGTATTCTATGAATATTGCACCATCGGGCAATAGGATAAATCTACAAAAAAACAATCCATCTTTTGTTATCATAATACAAAAATGTTTGATTGTCAATAAGAAATCCGCGATATTACAGGATTGTCACTCAAAATTTCAAATTTGCATAATAACATTGACCTCTTCTGACAATTTTTTCTATTATCGTTACAAACAGACGACAAGGCAATCAGCTTTACAGTGAAAGGTCCATGCCTTTCGCTGACCGGAAGGAACTATTGGTTCACTCTGCCGCATTGTAAAACTCATATAAAGCACGGTAAGTTTCGTACACATCAATTTTGGAAACAATCTCAAACGGGGCGTGCATACACAGCACCGGAACGCCCAAATCCACCACATCGGCATTCAGATTGGCCACAAACTTGGCAATTGTACCGCCGCCGCCGCCATCTACTTTGCCTAACTCACCGGTCTGCCAAAGGACGTTTTTATCATCTAACAGGCGGCGAATCTTTGCCATATATTCTGCGGCCGCATCGGAGGTACTGTATTTGCCGCCGCTGCCGGTGTATTTGGTGATAACCGCACCGTTGTTGAGATAAGAAGCGTTATTGCCCTCGAAAGCCGAAGCATAATTCGGGTCGTAAGCGGCATTGACATCGGCCGATAAACAGGTCGTTTTGGCTAAAACGTGACGCAGTACGGTGCCGTCTGCCTCACACAAATCAGCGATAAAGTCGGCCATATAGGTCGATTTCATGCCCGTGGCTCCGTCCGAACCGATTTCTTCCCGATCCGTCAGCACAGTAATCACCGTTGACGGCGGCACAGCCGTATCTAACGCCGCCATCACCGCCGGATAAGCACAAACCTTATCGTCATGTCCGTAAGCACCAATCAGACTGCGGTCAAAGCCGACATCTCTTGCCTTGCCGGCCGGCACCATTGTCAGGTCGGCCGACATAAAGTCTGCTTCGGTAAAGCCGTATTTCTCATACAGCAGATTCATGATGTTGAGCTTGACCGATTCGCTTTCCTCTCCGTCACGGAACGGACGGCTGCCAATCAGCACGTTCAGCATTTCACCGTCAAACGCCTTGGTCATGACCTTTGACATCTGGTCAACCGCTAAATGCGGGAGCAAGTCGCTGACCACAAAGCACGGTTCGCTGTCGTCATCGCCGATATAGACATCTATCACTCTGCCGTCCTTCAGTGCCACCACACCGTGGAGAGCCAGCGGCACGGTTGGCCATTGATATTTTTTAATGCCGCCGTAATAATGTGTCTTAAAGAAGGCAAGGTCATTACTTTCATACAGCGGATTCGGCTTCAAATCCAAACGGGGCGAATCAATATGAGCGATGCCCAGCCGCACGCCGTTTTTCGTGCCGTTCTGCCCAATCACACAGAGCATTACGGCCTTGCCCCGATTGACCACATACACCTTGTCGCCGGGCTGATAGTGCTTACCGAAATCATACGGAACAAAGCCGGCGGCTTCTGCCATTTTAACGGTGCGGGTAACGGCTTCTCTTTCTGTTTTGGCTCCGTCCAAAAAAGCGGTATATCCCTTACAAAAGTCGTCTGCCTTTGCTATTTCTTCCTGCGGCAGTGTTTTGGCACCGCTTTCTTTTTTCACCAGCAATTTTTCTTTCAGCAATTCTGCGGCTGTCTTTTCTTTCTGTTCTTCTTTCATCATGTTCATCCTTCTTTCATCTAATCTTGGAGGGCTTTGAGCCTGCCTTTACTCGTTAAAGTGCAGTTGCTTGTAGATGCTTTTGTTTTGCTCCACCAAGCGGCGGTAACGGTCGGTTTCACCAAAGGGAACCTCTTTGAGCGTCTTGCCGTCATCGGAATACTGCGGGTTTTTCAGCCACTCATCTACATGACCGACACCGCCGTTATAGGCACAAAGTGCGGTTTCTTCGTTCCCGTATTTCTCCAAAAGTATGGACAGCAATTCCACCCCGTAATCAATGTTGATGGTCGGGTCATATAAATCGTCTGTCGTGTAGGTATTCTCTTCTTTATAGTATGTTTGCAGCCATGTAAAGGTGTCCGGCATGATCTGCATCAGTCCGATGGCTCCGGCCGAGGATACCGCCTGCGGGTCAAAATTGCTCTCGGTCTTGATGACACCGTAAATCAACGCCTTGTCTACATGGTATTTTTCAGAAGCCGCTGTGATTTCCGTTTCATAGGACAGCGGATAGGTGTCCTTCTGCCATTGTTGGGTCAGGAAGCGAAAGACAATGCCAATCCCGACCATCAACGCCACAATCGCCAGTAAGAAGATGACTGTTTTCAAGGTTATTTTTTTCATGTCACACCTCTTGGTTCTTCAGTTTTCTGAACAGATCTATCACAGCCGCTTTCACTGCCGATAAAGGCTGTGAACCGTCAATGACATAATCGGCTTTTTCCGTATAGAAAGCGGCCTCCGGCTGTGCCTGCATTCTTAACAGGGCTTCTTCCCGTGTTAATGCGTCCCGTTTCATAATTCTGTCCAAACGAACATCAGCCGGTGCCGTCACCGCCACCACCGGACCGCACAGCTTATTCCCGCCGCTTTCATACAGCAGAGGGGCATCCAGTACAATCCACCCTTCAGAATGACGGCGGTATAATGCAATATATTCCTGCATACGCTGTATTATCCACGGATGCGTCATTTTATTCAGCAAAGCCGTTGCTTCCGGATCGGCAAAAGCCCTTTGTGCCAATAAACGGCGGTTGCATTGACCGTCCTCGTTTATTATATCATATCCAAAAATTTTGGCAAGCCCTTCAAGACAGTCTGAACCTTTGGCCAATGCTTCCCGTGCCACCACATCGGCATCAATGATATAGCACCCCAATAACCGCAGTGTTTGTGCAACGGTGCTTTTTCCGGCTCCCGTCATGCCTGTCAGTCCGATAATCCTACACAAGTTTCATCACCTCAAAACCCGCCGCTCGTATCATGCGGTTATAGACCGCCAGCCCGACACCCTCTGTACGGGGACAATGGGTATAGACTGTCTGATAGCCTTTTTCATCCGCTTGACGCAAAACAGCAAATAAATGGTTCGCCTGTTCCGCATAATCCTCTGCTTTTCCCAATACCAGATAGGGTACTGTCAGATAGGGAATGTCCTCTTCATAGCACAAAACAGCGGTTTGTCCGTCATCGTGTGCATTGACAAAGTCCCGAAAAGCCTTTTCAGAGCCTTCCAGCAAAATCACATTGGCTTTCGGGGCATAATGCTTATACTTCATGCCCGGACTGGCGGCCTGCTGACCGTTTTTCAGTGGGTGCAGAACCGCTTCATCCAGTATAACTTCTCCGATGGCTTCTCTGAGCTGTTCCAAGGTAATCCCACCGGGTCTGAGCAGACGAGGCGGGTCAGCGGCTAAGGTGATGACGGTGGATTCCACCCCGACACAGCAGTCACCGCCGTCGATAATGGCATCAATTCTGCCGTCCATATCCTGTATAACGTGCTGTACGGTGGTAGGGCTGGGACTGCCCGACAGATTCGCCGAAGGAGCCGCCAGCGGTGCCGAAAGCCGTATCAGCTCCCGTGCCGTTGCATCGGCCGGACAGCGTATGGCTACCGTGTCCAGTCCGGCACTGACCTCATCGGGAATGTTATCCGATTTCGGCAGAATCATGGTCAGCGGTCCCGGCCAGAACCGTTCGGCCAATAGCCGAGCCTTCGGCGGAAACGCCCTGACCAGTGCTTCTATTTGGGACAGCTCCGCAATATGCACAATCAGCGGGTTATCCATCGGTCTGCCCTTGGCCTGAAAGATTCGTGCCACCGCCTGACCGTTGAGAGCATCGGCCGCCAGTCCGTAAACCGTTTCTGTCGGCATCGCCACCAACCCGCCGTTTTTGATAACAGCGGCGGCTCTTCCCACCTCTTCCTTCCTCAGCACCTCTGTTTTCATCCCCATCCTCCCCTCATAATGTTGGAGGGCGTTGACCTCCAAACCTTCCAGCAGGGGCTTTATCCCTGCACTCCCTAAAGGGACTAACTTCGTGTCGCCCACAAGCCTTTGAACAGCTTGCGAAAAACTTTCATGTTGATATTCCATGAATCTTTTTCTGCGGTCGGGGATATGAAACAGGGTTTTGGTTTTTTCCGTCAAAATTTCCCGTCCGCAGATATCTTTTCAGATTTTTCGCTGTACTTTCTTTATTCTCACAGTATACGCCACCTTTTCAACAAATGCAAGCCTCCCCTATCTGTTTTCAGTACTTCCGCTTGATGTATTGCACATAGCCCGCTGTTTTTTGTTGATTATGAAATCGGTGCCAAAAGAACAGCAACGGCTCTGCCCAAAAAGAAAACAGTCGACAAAAAAGAATCAAATTAAAACCGCATACGCACCTTTGCACAGGTGGTATGCGGTTCGTTTAGGGGTTCTCGTCATGTTCACGCCTGAATTGCTCCAGCGGGTCTTCATAGGGATTATCAAACGGATTTTTGAACGGGTCACTCCCGCTTTCATAGCCGTCATATGTCCCCATTTCGGTGGGAAGGTCCTCCGGCCGAACCGTTAACGGCGGCGGGATGGCTCCGCTTGTTACACGAGAATGATAACTCATATTTTTGATGGATTTGTAGAATAAAAATATCGCCAGTCCCAGCATAACAGCCGCCGTTAAAAATGTCCACACAATTTCAAAGACGGAATAGGCTCCGTTCATGACCTCCGAATCACTGCATTCCAGATAAACGGGTGCGAAATCATCCTCCGTCAAGCCGTATTGGGCATAGAGGTCTTTCGGCAGATGACTTTGTACCGCTTTGCGGACTTCTGCCGTACACACCCGCCCGAATCCGCCGTAATCAAAAAACTCATAGCCCGCCGCCGGTTCTTCTGCGGAATCAGAACTGTCTGCATTCTTTATTTCTTCCGGTGCCATCATCATCTGCATAAAATCATAGGATACCGGTGACGCATCGCTGTTGGCATAGAATACCATCATCTTGCGTTCCGGTGTCAGCACCACTAAATAACGCTCCCAATCGGCTCGGCCGGTGTCTACTGTATAGTAATATACCGTATCCTTCCGCATAACACGGCCGATGACCTTTTCGTTCACTTTGATACTGCTGATATCTTCAAACGCCACCTCCCGATACAAGTCACAGTTATGGGCTATCATCTTGATACCGCCG
>CADCOZ010000184.1 GCA_902803125.1 uncultured Ruminococcus sp. | reverse complement strand
GTCATCAGCCTTTACGCCTTCGCCGTAAACCAAAGCGGCATAGGCTTTTTCGACTCTGTCCCAGTTGGTGTCACGATCCATCGCATAGTAGCGGCCTGCTACGGTTGCGATTTTGCCGACACCGATCTCTTCCAGTTTGGCTTTGGCTTCTGCCATATAGTCCTTAGCACTGGACGGCGGCACGTCACGGCCGTCCAAAAAGGCATGGAGATAGACGTTCTTCACGCCCATTTTCTTTGCCATTTCCACAATGCCGTAAATGTGCGTAATATGGCTGTGAACACCGCCGGGTGACAGCAGTCCCATCAAATGCAGGGCTTTTCCTTCCTCTGCGGCATTGTTCATTGCTTTAACAAGCACCTCATTCTGATAAACAGTGCCGTCCTTAATGGCCTTGCTGATTCTGGTCAGTTCCTGATAAACAACCCGACCCGCACCCATATTGGTATGACCGACTTCGCTGTTGCCCATCTGACCGTCCGGCAGACCAACATCCATGCCCGAAGCGGCAATCAGGGTGGTGGGATTCTCCGAAAAAATCTTTTCCATGTTCGGCTTCTTGGCTTCACGAATGGCGTTGCCGAAGTTCGTGCCGATGCCGAAGCCGTCAAGAATCATTAAAATTAAAGGCTTTTTCATCTTCTTCTCCATTCTGCTGTCTTTCAGGCAAAAAACAGCGGTTGCTTTTGGAAACTAATCAGCCGTTGCTGGCGGCTTCGAGCAGTACACCGAAATCGGCGGCTTTCAGAGAAGCACCGCCAATCAGACCGCCGTCTACATCCGGCTGTGCTACCAGTTCGGCGGCGTTGCCGGGATTCATGGAACCGCCGTACTGAATGGTAACAGCGTTAGCCGTATCATCGTCATACAGCTTGGCCAGTGTCTGACGAATAAAGGCACAAACTTCCTGTGCTTGTGCAGATGTGGCGGTTTTGCCGGTGCCGATGGCCCAAACGGGTTCATAGGCAATCACGGTCTTTTTCACGTCTTCGGCACTGACATCAAACAGATCCAGCTTGATCTGACGGGCTACAACCTCTTCCGTAATGCCGCACTCACGCTCCCAAAGCAGTTCGCCCACGCAGACAATCGGCTTCAGACCGGCCGCCAGAGCTGCCTTGGTTCTCTTGTTAACGGTTTCGTCGGTTTCACCGAAATACTGTCTTCTTTCGCTGTGACCGATAATAACATATTCAACGCCGATTTCCACGAGCATATCCGCAGAAATTTCACCGGTAAACGCACCGCTCTTGGCAAAATGCACGTTCTCGGCACCGACCTTGATGTTGGTACCCTTGGTCAGCTCAACGGCTGTTTCCAGATTGGTAAACGGTACGCAGATAACCACGCCGCAAGTCGCTTTAGCGGCAATCGGCTTCAAGGCTTCAATCAGTTCTTTAGCCTCCGGACGGGTCTTGTTCATCTTCCAGTTGCCGGCGATAAACGCCTGTCTTAATGCTTTGTTCATGTCAATAATCTCCTTTGTCTGTTTAGTCACTGAAAAAGGGGCAGGACACAGCCCCACCCCTTCATCCAATCGTTATTGTTGGAGGGCGTTATCCTCCAAACCTCCCACCAAGGGCTTTGCCCCTGAACCCCACAAGCCTTTGAAAAGCTTGCAAAAAACTTTTTATTTTTTGTGAGGACGATTCCGTCGGCTCGCTTTTCGCTCAGTGCCGGTTTTCCTCTGTGCCGCAGGGCTTCGGAGGTTTTCGAAAAAAGTCAGCAGGTGAAATGCTTAGTCCTTATCGTTCAGGCAGGCAATACCCGGCAGAACCTTACCCTCAAGGAATTCAAGGGAAGCACCGCCGCCGGTGGAAATGTGGGTCATTCTGTCAGCATAGCCGAGTTTCTCCACAGCCGCCGCAGAGTCGCCGCCGCCGATGATGGAAATCGCACCGCTTTCCGCTACAGCCTTCGCCACAGCGATAGTACCCTGTGCAAAGTTCTCCCATTCGGATACGCCCATCGGACCGTTCCAAACAACTGTGCCGGCACCATTCAGAGCCGCCGCAAACTTCTCTCTGGTCTTCGGACCGATGTCCAGACCCATCCAGCCGTCTTCGATCTTATCGGAATCCACTGTCTTGAATTCAGCGTCTGCCTTATACTCTGTGGATACAACGGTATCCTCGGGGATCAGGAAGTTAACGCCCTTTTCCTTAGCCTTAGCCATGATATCCTTTGCAAGCTCAACCTTATCCAGCTCGCAGATGGATGTACCGGTGGAGTAGCCCAGAGCCTTCATAAAGGTGTATGCCATACCGCCGCCGATGATCAGGGTATCAACCTTATCGAGAAGGTTGGTGATAACGCCGATCTTATCGGAAACCTTTGCGCCGCCAAGGATAGCAACGAACGGTCTCTTCGGGTCAGCCAGTGCGCCGCCCATGACGCTGATCTCCTTCTGGATGAGGTAGCCGCAGACTGCCGGGAGATAATCAGCCACACCTGCTGTGGAAGCGTGTGCTCTGTGAGCCGTGCCGAAAGCATCGTTGACATAGATCTCTGCCAGGGAAGCCAGTTCCTTGGAGAAAGCAGGATCGTTCTTTTCCTCTTCCTTATGGAAACGCACGTTCTCGATGAGCTCAACCTCGCCGTCCTGCAGAGAAGCGGCAATGCTCTTTGCGCTCTCGCCCACAACGTCCTTTGCCATCTTTACCTCAAAGCCCAGAGCCTTGGAAAGATAGGCAGCAACGGGAGCCAGAGAATACTTCATGTTGAACTCGCCCTTCGGACGGCCAAGATGAGAGCAGAGGATTACCTTTGCCTGATGGTCTACAAGATACTTGATGGTCTTGAGAGCCTCGTCGATACGCTTCGGATCGGAAATGTTGCCTTCGCTGTCAAAGGGAACGTTGAAGTCGCAGCGAACCAGGACCTTCTTGCCTGCTACGTCGATATCCTCGACTGTCTTTTTGTTAAGATAGTTCATAGTAAACATCCTTTCAGAGATGATTAGAGGCCGCACGCAGCCTCCTGCATTTCGGCTGTATTCCGCCATCTATTATTCTATAATATTTCTCTTAATTTTTCAATAGCAAACAGGGATTTTTCAGCAGATTTTTGGCAGATTTTTCTTCCGGCTTATGCTGAAATTTCCATCGTACCAAACGGCTCCGGGGTGATCTGTCACAGGGAATGTGAAAAACAAAAAAGGGGAGGCTGACAGAGTATTGACGAACATGGCCGGATGTTGTTACAATATAGGCAGATATTCCGAATAAGAAGGTGTTTTTATGAAGCGTCCATCCATACTCCCGATCACTGTTTTCATCGGTCTGTTGTCCGCCGCGTTCTGTCTGTCAGGCTGTGCAGGCGGCTCCGATGCTCCTGCCGGCGGTGATTTCGTCTCCTCTCCGTTTTTCCTCCAGCCCGCCCCCGAAACGCAGTCTTCCGCCCTCC
>CADCOZ010000183.1 GCA_902803125.1 uncultured Ruminococcus sp. | reverse complement strand
GCCGGCGAGCAAACAGACCGATAACAAATTTGAGATGATAAAATCGAAGAGAACCGTAAAATTCTGTCAGCCGACCACCGGCACCGAAACCAAAACCTGTAAAAGCCTGTTTTGGAAGGCTTCCGCTTGATGAGCTTGACGACCAAGGATTTCCCCTTCTTGACACAGACGGAAGGATCAATCGTTCCCTATGCGGTTGTCATTGAAAAACAAGACATCCTAAAAGCGGCAGCATGACGGTTTAGAATAAACAGCCGAAGGCACCTCAAAACATACATCGGTCATTGACGATGATGGCAGCCAAAGGTATCCTATACCTTAACTTGTATCAAAAAGAGAAGTCATGCTTTGGCCAATCAATAACAGAGAGGACGAATCGGATCATGAAAAAAAGATGGTATTTTCTTTTGGCGGCTGTTCTGATATGCATATGCACCGTTTATAGTATAGCTGTCGGCGGCAGGTATGTTATGGATATGAATGTTTATGGGTATGCCAACCCGACAGATCCGTTACAGGTCATCATCGAACAGGATACAGAGATACTCAAAGTAATCGACAGTCATCAAGAGGAAGATCACCTTTATATCACATTGGAATCCGTATCACCCGGAAGAGTATTTGTCGCTGTTGTGTCTTCAAAGTACCCTGATTCTTTCGTTTTTACGAAGGCCGTTTATGTACATCATTTGGGTGTCATAACCGAGGACACCTTTTTTGGCAGAAGTACGGGCAGCTGGTGTTTTCCGATGGCGATAACACTATTCTTGGCTGTGCTTATCATTGGTTTGTGCATTCACATAAAAAAGGAAATACAGCGAAACCTATATCAGTATAAAAATGTCAGAAATATCGGATTTGCCTTGTTTCTGACCGCACTGTTTATCGAACAGCTTCTTCTTTTCAGCAAAATAGACAGGGGCATCATTGATTCTGTTGAAATGCTGTTAGGCTTTGCCGGATTTTTCTCGACCATCACGCTTCCCACCGCATTTGTCACATTCATTCTGGTGACCATAAGTAATATCCGGCTGATGCACAAGGAAGGATACAACTGGAGGAATTTGCTGGGCTGTATCCTTGGCATTACCGTTTGTCTTGGCACGATTTTTCCGTTTTTCCTCAGTGAGTTTTTGCAGCGTACCACCATTGTCGATGTGCATAACCAAAACGGCATGGCACTCTATATAGAGCTGTTCGTTGAAAATGTCATTCTTGCCATCACCGCGTATCTTGAATTGATCCTGATTGGCACCATCATACTGTCCATCAAGGCAGCCAAAAGAATACCGGCGTTTGATAAGGATTATATACTGATTCTCGGCTGTCAGATCAAAAAAGACGGCACACTGACCAACCTGCTGAAAAGCAGAGCGGACAGGGCGATAGAATTTGCGAAAATGCAGAAGGACACAACCGGCAAGGATATTATATTCATTCCGTCAGGCGGCAAGGGTGCTGATGAGGTCATCAGCGAAGCCGATGCCATCCGGAATTATCTTTTAGCCAGCGGCATTCCGGAGGACAGGATACTGGTAGAAAACAAATCTGCCAACACGTTTGAAAACCTGAGAAACTCGATGGAGCTTATCCGTCAGGACGCCAAAACAGACAATCCGCAAATTGCGTTTTCAACAACGAACTATCATGTGTTCCGTTCGGGCGTTTTCGCTTCACAGCAGGGCATCAAAGCCGAAGGAATCGGTGCAAAAACAAAACGATACTTCTGGATCAATGCCTTTATCAGAGAATTTATTGCCGCACTGGTTTCGGAGTGGAAAACCCATGTCGTGTTCGTTCTGACATGGCTCGTTTTGATCGCTTCCATGGTAGGGATCGTGTATATTTCGAATAATTTCTGAGTATCCAAAAAAATACAGACCTTCTGCTGTGAAACAATCATAGCCGAAGGTCTGTTTTTTTGATTTTGTCTGACTGCTGCCTATGTTTCAGCCGCTTCCCCGCTGCCCCATGCGAAGGGTTGGCTATCAAATCCGTCTTTTCTGCGTTTTACTGCTCAGCGGCTTTATGCTTCTTCATCTTCCGGTTTGCAAGCCGGAGCCGCTTCTCTCCGGCTTTTTATTTTGCCAGAAACGCAGACAGCTTGTTCTGAAATGCCTTGTAATAAGGCTTTTCGTACATAATGACATGGGCACCGCCTTCTATGATTTGAAGTTCAGAGCCATTTGGCAGTTCATTGACAGAAGTATTGACCAGTTCATAGTTAAGGTAAGGGTCGTTACTGCCGCAGATAACAAGTGTCGGAACGGTTATTTTTGAAAGCTCGATCAGCTTTTCCGTTTTGTCAACGCAGATATCCCTTCTGCCGCCGTTGGGACTATGTTCCTTGTCGTAATGCCAGCAGCTTGAACAGAACATCTCGATCATCTCACGCTCGGTTATCGAATAGTCAAAGCCACCCTCAGCAGTACGCTGAAAATCATCGGCGGCGTGTTCCCAGTCGTTATGATGGAAGGGTTCGGTTACCTCGTATTTACCGATACCGCTGAGAATCGGTGCATAAAGCACCAGCCTGTTGATATGCTCAGGATACTTTGCGGCAAAACGGCCTGCGGTCACCGTGCCCCAGCTCCAGCCAAGAATATCCGTTTTGTCAATGCCGCTCTCGGCAACTATCTTCTCAACAGCGGCATGGATATCCTCGGCGGCATAATCGGAATCCGGCATAAAGCCGTCCTCGACCTCGCCCGACTGTCCGAAGCCTGCGATATCCAGCGTCCACACGGCATAGCCCTGTCTGGCAAGAAAACGGACAAGGCTGTAATCCTTGTAATCAACGTCAAATTCGTGGGAGGAATAAGTGACCCCGTGCGTGAGAAGGATATTTTTTTCGGGAGCCGTACCCGCTGCGACCGTGCGGTCCAGATGCAGTGCAACGCCGTTACGGGAAAGCGGATAGGTGGTTTTTGTATAGCTTCTCTCGTCTTTTGATTCATCTGCCGATACCGAAACATCTGTTGCCGCTGACACATCTGCTTTACTATCCTTCTGCGGTGTGCAGGCAGAGAAGGCAAGCATCATCACGGACAACAATAGGATTGCTATGTTCTTTTTCATTTCGTTATTCTCCCGCTATTTTATTTTCAGCCTTTGCTTTGATGTTTTTCCGTATAAGCATGAAAAGATACACCCCGAAGCAGACTGCCGCAAAGGACAGACCCACCGTGTAGGATACGGTCTGACTGAGGCGGAAGCCCTCGTCCGCCATAAGGATATAGGTCACACTCACGGCAGACATAAACGCCGCCGGCAAAGCCGTCAGGAGTGAGCCGAAACGGTATTGGCACTTTTTGAGAAGATAGGCGGTGGATACCCAGAGGGCTATCATGGCAAGGGTCTGGTTGCTCCAAGAGAAATATCTCCACACGATTTGAAAGCCGTTGACAGCGGACAAGTCCATCATATGGAGGTCATTATCATGAAAAAAATAATGGGGAAGATAATCGTCAGTGCCATTGTCTGTGTGATGGCCGGCAGTCTTTTGCTGACAGGCTGTTCAGACAGCGGACAGGGCGGCTCGATAGATGCCTATGGCAATTTTGTTCCTTTCCAGAACAGCCTCAGCAGTACAGCCAACACGCCCGACAGTCCGCAAAACGGTTCCTCTGTCGGCACACCCCCCGCAGCGGTTCCCGCCGGTACTGTCAGAATGGCAGATTGGAACCAAGTGGAGTGGGAACAGTATAACGGCACCTACTTTACCATGATGATTCCCAAGGGCTGGCAGGTCGATGTCAGCGGCACCACCTGTCAGATGTCATGGTCGGCACACAACCCGAACAGCACCGTTGGCATTTCCGCACGGGATCACGCTATTTATGCCGCCAAAGACCCGCAAATGACCCAAGCCCTCGGTTTATCCATGTACCTGACCAGCGGCACGGTGCAGGAATTCTACCAAACCTTCTTTGCCGATTCCACGGAATCTTTCACCGTTCACAGCTCTTGTGTACCGGCAGACCTTGCCAAAATTCAATCTGTCATGGCGGCACAGGTGGTAGACTATCAGTCCCTCTATGCCACCTTCCGGCAGAACGGCTTTGACGGAGAAGGCGTCTATTCCGCACTGGTCACCACCGGCAATGATGTGATGATTCGCGGCGTAAACTACGGTTCATGGGGCATCAGCTGTATTTTCAGCGAGTGGGCTCCTGTGGGCGAACTGGTCAGCTGGAAGCCGATTCTCTCTCAAATGGCTCAGTCGTTCCAATACACCGACCAATATATGCAGGAATACCAATACCTGATGGGTGTGATATCGTCCCGTTCCAGCGTAGACAACAACGATGTGGTCATGCAGGCGTTTGAAGAACGCAGTGAATCCGACACCATCATTCCGGAAAAACGCTCTGATATGATCGGGGAATACGAGCGTGTCTATGACAACGAAACCGGTCAGATTTACCGTGCCTATAACGGTTTTCTGGACGACCTCGGCACCGGCAACACCCGTTACACGCCCATCACCGACAAGCAGTATACCGAAGGCTATGTCGGCTGGATCGATAAGGACTGAACCGTTCAGCCTCCTGTCAGCGTATAAAGCAGGATAGAAAATACCCCCAGCACCATCATGACACATAAAACAATGCTGACAACACGAATAATGGTCTTTCTGCGTTTGAACATGGCGGCCGCCTCCTTTGATTCATTCAAGATACACTATGTTTCATTGTATAGCGATTGTACCGTCATGTCAAGAACCGCACCCAAAAAACTTTTGCTCCATCAGCGGCTGTTCTTCAGGAAAGAACCGCCGCTTTTTTCATGCCGCTTTTCCCCGCTTGTTTATCTATTTTCCTAGGCCTTGTTTGAAAAATATATAGAGTAGTTCAAAGTAACCAAATCATGATAGCCGCCATATAAACAAAAGCCAGGAATGACTT
>CADCOZ010000182.1 GCA_902803125.1 uncultured Ruminococcus sp. | reverse complement strand
ATTCGCTGACTTGACCTAAATCAACATTATTCACTATTCATTATTCATTCTTTTTCCCTTCCCTAAATTCGCTGAATTTGACCTGCATCAAAACATTCAACCGACTCTAAGGAGAGAGTGTAACAGCACCGCAGGTCTGTCCTTTTTGCCGTTTCTCCCATCAGGCTATGACAAGAATAAACTGATTATAGCATACTTCCTCTCAAAAAGATAGAGGAAAACAGTGTACTTTTTTGGCTTCTCTGCTCTTATGAAGAATATCCTTTCTATTACATTATCTGTATATGCTCGATACCATATTCCAGTATCAAATTGATAATCTCGTTGCGGGAGTAATTGCTTTCCTTTGCAATCTTGTCCAGTTCCTCCAATATTTCCTGACGAATACGAATAGAAATGATTTTTGTGCCATCTTCTCCTCTTTTTTTGATAATTAAAGGACTATCATTCATAAAAAATTCCTCCCTGTTTTTGTATATATTTTATGTTGACAAATGAATAAAATATATGTTAAAATCAGAACACAATTAAATATCATTTTGTATTACATTAGTATTACATCGAAAGGAGCTTTATTATGAATAGCGGGAATAGTGGAGGCTGTATAGGTATTGTAGGACTCGCTGTAGCAATCGTTATTGCTTTAGTTATTTTTTGTTTGCTGTAAATCTACGGATTAACAGATATAAATGAAAGAGAGGTGCTGAAAATGTATTCTGTTCAAACAACAATAAAACGTCATCCGATAGTAAAAATCCTGTCTGTGATTCTGTCCATCGGCGTACTGCTTTCCTTTACGGTATTGAGCAGTGGCTGTATCGGCTGTTCCAGTGATTCATCCGGAAATTCTTATACACAAGCCGAATACGAGCGAGCTAAAAGAGCTGTTATTCAGGCCAACGATAATTATTATCGCTAAGGAAACACTGAACCAATCGACGTATCTGTTTTTCTCCCATAACAACAGCGTCAGATGGACTTATTTTGTCAGATGGTTCCTGCTTTATGATAGCCATGAGAAAGAACTGTTTTATTATACTGTCCATTTCATTTTGCTATATCCTGAATCAGGCAGTTAAAAATACCGTGGATATTCCGATATTATCTGATTTTTGCAGAAACTACCTGAATGATATCCTCTGCGGCATTGTTTTTCCGGCTTATGTCAGTGTTTGTCTTGTATTGAGTCATCGGAAACCTCTTATAAAATGGACACATATCCTGATCACTATGACTTTATGCGGTATTTTCTGGGAATACGTTTCCCCTGCACTCCTGCATGTGGGAACATCTGACATTCTTGATATAGCGGCTTATCTTTTGGGGGGAACCATCTATTATTGTATCCACCGCATTCACTGACATCTGTTCAGATATCCGGCTGAACCTCATCGTCAGAAGAGTTCCCCCAACCATACATCAACACCCGCTGACACTTTCCCATGTCAGCGGGTGTTGATTTTGTGTTAGCTTCATAAAAGTAATTGATTCCCCCAACATCCCCCATATACAAACAGACGGCTGACTTTTCCGGTCAGCCGTCTTGTTTTGGTTCTGTATAACATAGGGATCGGTACCAATGACAAAATACGCATCATCGGCGGGAATGCTTATTCCCCAAAATATCTCTTGAGCAGTCCGGCAAAACCGGCACCGTGACGGGCTTCGTCCTTGGCCATCTCGTGAACAGTGTCATGAATGGCATCAAGATTCTGCTGTTTTGCCTTCTTGGCCAATTCAAACTTGCCGGCACAAGCCCCTGTTTCAGCGTCTACACGCATCTGGAGGTTCTTCTTGGTATCGGCACAGAGTACCTCTCCGAGCAGTTCGGCAAACTTAGCGGCGTGTTCGGCCTCTTCAAAGGCATACTTGGTGAAGGCGGCAGAAATTTCGGGATAGCCTTCTCTGTCAGCCTGTCTGGCCATGGCAAGATACATACCCACTTCACTGCATTCGCCGTTAAAGTTATTGATGAGTTCCTGATAAATTTCGGGGTCAACACCCTTGGCAACGCCTACTTCATGCACCGTAGCAAAAGCGGCTTCGGCGGTTACTTCGTTGAACTTCTCCTTCGGAGCCTTACAAATGGGGCACTGTTCGGGAGCCTCGGCCCCCTCATAGACATAACCGCAGACAGAACAGACAAACTTTTTCATGATGAATCATCCTCCGTTTTCACAAAATATATTATGGGTATTTTTCAGGACACCATTGTTAACGGCTTCCTGCTTCTTTATCAATATAACACAAAAATTTCCGCTTGTAAAGCAATTTTTGATAAAGTTCACAGAAATCAATTTTCCGCATTTCATTGATTGTTTTGTGTAAAACGGCTTTTTCAGATAGCATTTTGGCAGGTCAAAATCAGCGAATTTTGAAAAGGGGGTGGGGAAAACATTAAGTCCTGCGGGGTCACCCGCTCGCCAGAAAAAGTTTTCCCCCAAATGGCTGACCTCATGAAAGAAACTACTCCAAGCGGATATAATCGCCGCTGACATACCCTCGGCTGCCCTGATACTGTGTCAAATACCAGCCATTGACCGAACGAAGCAGTGGGATTTTCGTCCCGTTGGGAATCTTGGCACGGATATCGGAATTAACCGTTGGCTCCATGCGAAGGTTCAGGCGGCCGCCCTGCGTAGTGACTGTTCCCATCGGCACGTCCTCCGGCGGCTGTATCGGCACCCCTAAAAATTCTCCCAGCGATTGTGCCAGATTGGCCGCAATTTCTTCGATATGCTCCCGTATCCACTCCGCATCTTCCGGGTTATCATGGTAGGCAATTTCTATCAGGATGGCAGGGGCTTTGGTGCGGATAATTTCACCCAGTGTGGTTGTCGGCACGGTCTTGACCAAGTCCGGATTGGGATAGATTTTTTTGATGTTTTCCGCAAAAATCTCTGCCGCCTGCTGACTTTGGGGACTGTCGGGAAAATAATAGACCTGCGACCCTCGCAGCTGACCGCTTTGAGCCGGCGGGGCCGCATTGGAATGCAAGGCTAAATGCAGGCCATACTTTCCCTCGTTGGACAGCCGCACCGCATCAGTAAAGGACTTCTGCGGATTGTTCCGTCCGTAGCCTATGCCGCTCGACTGCAAATACGGTTCCAGTGCATCGGCCAGCAGGTTCATATAATATTCCTCGTTGCCACCGTCCACATACGGGTTGAACTCCTGTGCAGACGGACTCAAAAAAATATTGGCCATAGCTGTATCTTCTCCCTTTCAATCGGATAGCCCCATGCGGGCAAAAAACGCCTCCGCAGTGCCTTCATTCGGCCGCAGATAGCGGTGAATATGATACAAATCCTCCTCAGAGGTCAGAACATTCGGTTTTTCTTCACAGTCCAGCATCGCCCGAAACCCCATCGCCCGAATGACCGACAGCATTTCCTCGTTTTTTTCGCCATACGGACAGGTAAAACAGGTTGGTATCTGTCCTGTCTGTTCCTGCATGACCTGATTGAACTGCTGTAAATCCTCCTGTAATAACTGCCGGTAGCTTTGGGTATCCTCTCCCTTTTTCATACCGGCTCCCTGCCGTCCTTGGTCAAGACGGTGCAGGGCATAGGTATGGTTTTGCAGTTCGATACAGCCCGACTGTACCATCTCGTTCAACTCCTGCCAGTCACACTGCGAATAATTCGGGTTTTTGCGTTCCTCTTGAGCCGCCTTAACCGCTTCGGCCCCAATAGGCGACAACACCGCCCGACAGTGGTATTTTTGCAAAAGCGGATAGGCATAGACATAATTGTTATAATACCCGTCATCAAACGTCAGCATAACCGGCTTGTCGGGCAGGGGCGTTCCCTTGTCGAAATAATCCAGCAAATCCTGTACCACAATGGTATGATACCCGTTGGCGGTCAGATACTGCAAATCCTGTTCAAAATACTGCGGGTCAATCATGTATTGATTCTGATGAGCGGTATCCTCCACCAAGCCGTGATACATCACTGCACATACAACCGGTGCTTCTTCCGCAGGAGCGGCTCGCTGTGAAAAGCCGATGGTCACAAAGCAAATGGCCGCTGCGGCCAAAAGACTGCTGACAAGAACCCGCCAGCGGTGCAGCCGAAATGTCAGGAACATTCCAACACCTCCCGTAATGCTCAAAAAGTCAAAAAGATTTCTTGAACCCTCCATAAAAATATTGCGAACCGGCAAAAAATATGTTATAATATGACATATTTACGCAAAAATGAAAGGGTGTATTCATGTGGCTCAAATTACGCAGACACCGCAAAAAGGAAAG
The DNA here is from genome assembly GCA_902803125.1 of uncultured Ruminococcus sp. Lineage (GTDB taxonomy): Bacteria > Bacillota > Clostridia > Oscillospirales > Acutalibacteraceae > UBA1213. The sequence goes on along the minus strand of CADCOZ010000182.1, from coordinate 1,347 downwards.
CTGACCGATTTTTTTGTCGGAACACCCGCTTATAATAACGATAAGGATTACGCCGCCTATGCCGCCCTCACAGCCCCGCTGAATATGTTCTTTCTGATTTGTCTGGTACTGCATACCGGCTATCTGATGCTGTTTTCGTTCTACGGCATTTTCATCATGCAGATGTTTGATTTAGTGGGTGTCTTTTTCTATGCCACTTTTGTTATCCTGCTGAAATACTTCAAAGGTTCATGGCTGCCCTGCACCCTGCTGACCATCGGTGAATTATTTCTTCACCAGATATGCAGTGTAGCCCTGTTCGGGCTTGACCCCGGCTTTCAGTATCTGATGATTCCCCTGATGTTTTTGTCGGTATTCATCAGCAAAAAAGGCAAAACCATCCGTTTGGCTCGCAACGCCATTATTTTTTTGGCGGCTGTTGCATTTATATTCCTGCTGGTCTTTTTTAATGACTACACCCCGCCCTATGAACTGCCGGTTGCTATTAACCGTTCCCTGCTTATCGTGAACTGTGTCACCAGCTTTTTGGCGACCGCTATCTATTCCGGACGCATTGTTACCTCCATTGACACCAAGCGAAACGAACTGAATCTGAGTGTTGACCAGAAATCCGCCACAATTGAGCAGATGCAGAACAAAATCATCATCAGCTTTGCCAATATCATTGAAGCCCGTGACGGCAGTACCGGACAGCACGTTTTGCGTACCAGCGAATATGTGCAGGCTCTGACACTGGAACTGGTGCGGCGTGGTGACTACAGCGAACAGCTTACCGACCGTTATGTACGCAACACCATCCTTTCGGCCCCACTGCACGATATCGGCAAAATCACGGTTCCCGATGCGATTCTGCTCAAACCCGGCAAACTCACGGACGAAGAGTTCCAAGTCATCAAAAGTCATACCCTCAACGGCAAAAAGCTGATTGCCGAATCTATGTCTGACATTGAACAGGAAGATTTTCTGACGATTGCCGAAGCGGTTGCCCTGTATCATCACGAATGCTGGGACGGTTCCGGCTATCCCTACGGTCTGAAGGGCGAAGACATTCCCCTGTGCGCCCGCATCATGACGATTGCCGACGTATTCGATGCCTTAGCCGCCAAGCGTGTCTACAAAGCCGCCGTTCCCATCTCCGAAGTCTTTGACATGATTCGCTCTCTCCGCGGCAAAAAATTCGACCCCATCGTCACCGATGCCTTCCTCGCCATCGAACCCCAAATCACCGAAATCGCCACCAACCTCGCCGACAACAGCTAATGTTGGAGGGCTTTGCCCTCCAAACCTCCCAGCAGGGGCTTTGCCCCTGCACCCCACAAGCCTTTGAAAAGGCTTGAGCGAAACTTT
>CADCOZ010000181.1 GCA_902803125.1 uncultured Ruminococcus sp. | reverse complement strand
CTGCGTGACCCGAAAGCCTCTTTCTGTGTATACGACAGCGGCCGCCGCAAAGAAGGGGACTGGTCCCTGTATATTCAAAGTGTGATTGTATTCGGACGCATCGAATGCCTGAACGACCATGAAAAAGCCTTGGACATCTGCCGCCGGCTGAGTCTGTGCTTTACGGACGATACAGCGTATATTGACGATGAAATCGCCCGTTTCGGTGCGGGTGTATTGGTGTTTGCACTGGTGCCGGAGCATATCACCGGCAAGCGGGTGCATGAAGCATAAGGCTTCTGTATGCAGATAGAAAGGGGAGAAGGAAATGAAGTGTGTGGAAATGTTTACGGATGGGGCGTGCAGCGGGAATCCGGGACCGGGCGGATGGGGAACGATTCTGCGGTATAACGGGCATGAGAAGGAACTGTCCGGCGGAGAAGCCATGACAACCAATAACCGGATGGAGCTGATAGCAGTCATAGAGGGACTGAAAGCCCTGAAAGAACCGTGTCAGGTGCATTTGACAAGCGATTCACAGTATGTTTGTCATGCGATTACCAAAGGTTGGGCAAGAAGCTGGCAAAGAAACCATTGGATCAAGAGTGACAAGACACCGGCCAAAAATGCGGAACTGTGGGAAGAATTGCTGTCACTGCTGGATAAACATCGCCTGACGGTAACGTGGGTGCGTGGTCACAACGGTCACCCCGAAAATGAACGCTGTGATGCGTTGGCGGTGCAGGAAGCGAAAAAAGCTGCCCAGACGCCATGACATTTCACGGACTGTGGATAAAAAGGATAGTATCATGGAAAGTCTTCTGTTTCAGAAGGCTTTTTTTGTTGGCAGGATAAATTGATGTATGGATAGCACTTGTAAAAGCAAAAAAAAGGGAGTATAATGAAGGTTGGAAAAGCGGTCAGAAGTGATGTTATGGAAACTTATTGGCAAAATGCACTTTCGCACCGCTGTTTGAACTGAGGGAGGTGTATATCCTTGGAAGATATGATAGCCAGAATTGTGGAAATGGACAAAAAGGCTCGTGATATGACGGAACAGGCACAGCGAAGCAAGCTGGATTATGAAAATCAGGTGATTGCCAAGCGGGAAAGTATCAAAAATGACTTTCTGGAACGTGCCAAAAAACGTATCGCCATCAATCAGGAGGCAGCTCAGAAAAAAGCCGATGCCACATTACAGCAGGCCGAACGGCGTAACAGTGCTATCATTCAAAAAATGGAAAGCGACTATGCCCTGCATGGTGACACATGGGTGGATACCATTGTGGAACGTGTTCTGATGGAATAGCCGTGGGGAAAGGAGCTGTTAAACTGTAATGCCTTCAAAATCGTGTAATGCTGTTTTGGCCAAATCACGGGCGATGTACGGGCGGTGTCTGAAAGAAGAAGATTACCGGCAGTTAGTGGAGTGCAAGACCGTTCCGGAAGTGGCGGGCTATCTCAAAACACACACCTGCTATACCAAGGCATTAACGGGACTGTTAGAAAATCAGATTCACCGCGGTCAGCTGGAACCGCTGCTGCGGACAGAGGTATATGCCGATGTGCTGGCACTTTCCCGCTATACGACCGACAATGCCCTTGCGGTGGTTGAATTTGTGACAGCAAGATTGGATATTGAACATATTGTTCACTGCCTGATTATGATGAATATTGGCAAAGCAGAGGAATTTGCCCTGTCGGTTCCGCTGACGCTTGACCCCTACACCGGCATCAGTCTGAAACAGTTGGCAGCCGTTCGTACTTTTGACGATTTGCTGACGGTTTTGCAGCACACCAAATATGAACCGGTTCTGCAGGCGTTTCGTCCCAAAGACGGTCAGCCGGTGGATATTGCCGCTGTGGAAATTGCTTTGCACAACAAAAATTACGGCATGGTTGTTGAGATGATCGAAAAGATGAAGAACAAGACCGAACAAAAAGAGCTGCGGGATTTGTTCTATGCTTTGTTCGACTTTGAAAATCTGGAACGGATTCTGCGGCTGAAAAAGTACCACCGTTTTGGAGCCGAAACCGTGCAGTCCCTGCTGATTCCCTATGGTCGGCTCAGCAAACGGAACATGGACGATCTGTGTGCGGCCGAGGATATCGGGGACGTG
>CADCOZ010000180.1 GCA_902803125.1 uncultured Ruminococcus sp. | reverse complement strand
TATGCCGCTTTGCCGCTGACCGACTGCGGCTATTGGCCGGAAGAACTTTCCTCGGCTTCTCCGCAGGATATGGAGGAATACTATCCTCCCGAACAACAACAACGCTATGGTGTTGTCGGTATCCGGTTCCGCTTAACGAGCAGGGATTCCACCGTCATGGACAATGATTATGTCAGGAGATGATTTTATGAGGAGAATATTGGCACTGACCTGTGTTGCCGCTGTACTTCTTGGCATGGCGGCCTGTAACGTCACCACCGGTTCCGGCACCAACAGTACCGCCTCTGCGGATTCAACTGTATGGAACCCGTCCGACCATGCGGAAAGCTCTGCGAACCCTCTCCCCGACAACAGCACACCGGAAACGGTTTCGGCTCCTTCTGCTTCTGATGCTTCTGTCGTTTCGGAACCGTCTGAAGTGTCCCGGCCTTCTGAAACGGCCTCGTCAGAACCGGCGGCCTCTGACGGTTCGGAACCGTCAGAACAGCAAAAGGATCTGAGGTGGGTATTGGTGGATACCAAATACGAACTGACAAAGGACGTGGACGATGACGGCCATAAGTATCAGTATTCCTATGAGGGCATGGTAGACGGTGCTCTTCGCATGAAAATGAACGGCGGCTTCTATGATGGGGATAATTCCGGTCACGTCTGCCGCTATTATGAATGTACCCCGCCGCCGGAAACCTTTGCCAGAGATGCCCTTTTGTCGGTTGACCTTCGGTTATTCACCAAAGAATATACCTGTCCCAAAGGGGATATGGTTTGGTGTCCCGGCACGAGTTTTCATCTGAAAATGTGGGATAAATACTTCTTTACCGATCAGAACGGCGAAACCGAGCTTTATCCCGGCAAAGATAACAATAAACCCTATGTCCACGGCAACGTGGATCTGCGTAAAACCGTTTCCCTTCAGCTTCCGCCGGAAGGCCGATCCATTGATGAATGTTGGGAAGGCTTTGGGATTTCCCTTCGCTGGGACTTCGGCGGCGGTTATTATGAATGGTTTTACGAACTGAAAGACTTGAATCAGCAATAGTCTGAAAAAACCGACTTTTTGCAATTTTTTGTAGGCAATCCTGCATGATGCATTGACAGACTGCCCTTTTAGCGATATAATATAGCTGTATTTTTTTGGAAAGGAAGTCCTTAATATGGATAAGAAAAATATTGATTGGTCGAACCTTGGCTTCGGCTATATCAAAACCGACAAGCGTTATGTTGCCATGTTCAAAGACGGTGCATGGGACGAAGGCAAGCTGATTGATGATGATATGATCACCATGAGCGAATGTGCCTGCGTGCTTCAGTATGCCCAGACCATTTTTGAAGGCCTGAAAGCCTACACCACCGAAAAAGGTGATACGGTTGTATTCCGTCCCGACCTGAACGCAGAGCGTTTGGCCAATTCTTCCCGCCGCATGGAAATGCCCGTGTTCCCGGAGGACAAGTTCATTGATGCGGTGGAACAGGTGGTTCGTGCCAACAAAGCCTATGTGCCGCCCTATGGCACCGGTGCAACATTATATCTGCGTCCCTTCATGTTCGGTAGTAACCCCGTTATCGGCGTAAAACCCGCTGATGAGTTCCAGTTCCGTATTTTCTGTACGCCCGTGGGTCCCTACTTCAAGGGCGGTGCCAAGCCGATTACCATTAAGGTCAGCGATTTCGACAGAGCCGCTCCTCACGGTACCGGTTATATCAAGGCCGGTTTGAACTATGCCATGAGCCTCCATGCCATCGTTACCGCTCATCACGAAGGCTTTGACGAGAATATGTATCTGGATGCCGGTTCCAGAACCAAGGTAGAAGAAACCGGCGGTGCCAACTTCCTGTTTGTCACCAAAGACGGCAAGGTGGTTACCCCGAAGTCCAATAGTATCCTGCCGTCCATTACCAGACGTTCGCTGATGATTGTGGCCAAGGAATATCTTGGTCTGGAAGTCGAGGAGCGTGAGGTATACTTTGACGAGGTCAAGGACTTTGCCGAGTGCGGACTGTGCGGTACGGCCGCTGTTATTTCTCCTGTCGGCAAGATTTATGACCACGGCAACGAAATTTGCTTCCCCAGCGGCATGGCAGAGATGGGTCCCATCACCAAGCAGCTCTATGATACCCTGACCGGTATTCAGATGGGCCGCATTGAGGATCGTTTCGGCTGGGTGCGTGTCATCGACTAAAAAAACGTTCGATACCGAAAAAAACGCTCTTTGATGTTATCATGGAGCGTTTTTATATAGTTACTATGAATGAGGAGCAAATTGACAACTGTTAGGAATTATGCACAACAAATCCGCTCTATTGGTCACCCTGAACGCAGGGAAGGGTCTTGAAAAGATTCCTTGCTGTGTTCGGAATGACAAGTTTTTGGTGCAGTTTGGCAGGTTTTCTCATTTATAGATAGTCAGAAAGAAGGTTATTCACTTTGAAAAAAGCAAAGATTTTCCTGACCGCACTGGTACTCAGCACTGTTTTGCTGTTTCCTGCCTGCTCGTCCGGCGGCGGCACGGCTTCTACAGCTTCGACAGCGTCTACAGAAGCTCCTGCCGTCACTATCAGTGCCGAAGATTTGGCAGGCAATTGGAAATATTTCATTACTGAAGACAACATTGACGGCGTTTATGATGTCATCAATTCTTCCGGCAGCGGCACGGGTTTGTTGTCGGTAGATCCTCTGAGCAAGGAAGAACTGATGAGAATTATCGCTCCGGAAGCCGATTTGATGACCATTGTCTTTGATGCAAACGGCAACGTGTCACAATGGTCCAATGTTGCTGGTGCGAAAGATGCGATGGCAACCATGTATATCGAAATGGTTGATATCCTCAAAACCAAAGGGATGGAAGCAGGACTTCAGATATTGGGCGGCACTATGGAAGAACTTCAGACTTTTCTCGATTCCCAGAACTTGACGTGGGAACAGTATCTTGACGAATTTGCTCAGGGTATCCGCAGAAGTCTTGACACGATGACCGATGAAATGCTGGTATCCGGCATGGGCGATGAGGCAACGATTGAAAATGGTGTGGCAAAGCGGTCCAGCGGCACCTACCGCATCGAAAACAACAAGGTAATCGTGGAAGAAGCCGAAACGGTGACAACCCTTTCCTATAACGGCACCACTCTTGCCATAGAGAATGTCGTATCCACCTCTTCCGAAGCAAGCAATTCCAACTCGCAGGCATTCGCCAAAGGTTTGGAACTGGTCAAGGTTTCTTAACCGCCCCACCCGTTGAGGGAACTTCTTACCTCAGGCCAGACACTTGGGGGAAACCTTTTTCTAGCGAAAAAAAGGAGCGCGGGTCTCCAGTGGAGACCTTGGCCGCAAGGCCAAAGCGCCCGGACCGAGC
>CADCOZ010000179.1 GCA_902803125.1 uncultured Ruminococcus sp. | reverse complement strand
TAATGAATAATGAATAGTGAATAATGAATAATGTGTGAGGAGCCAAAATTCAGCGAATTTAGGGAAGGGGTTTCCCCAAGTGGCTGACGGAAGAAAAAAACTTGATTTTGGCGGCAGATATAGACAATACCCTGCTGTTGTGGTATACTTATTATGAGATAGAAGAACGCTTTGCGGAGAAAGGATTGTTTTTTCTGATAGTTTTTTCTGCGGACTGTAACCTTTTTCCGAACAGCGGATTATTAGGCTGAAAGGTGTTTGATACAGCAGTACGATGAAAATATACTTCCAAAGGAGTGTTTTGCGATGAAAATAAAAAAATGGATCAAGAGGATTGCCCTGATGCTGACGGCAGTTTTGGCGGCGGCCTCGTTAACGGCCTGTGCCGATGAACCGACAGGACGAGCACAGAAAACCTCGGATATTGCAGATGGTACGGTTATCAATACGGTAACGGTGGGGTCACAGACCATTGAGTGGGTGAACTACACCGACCCCGACAATTATTTCACGGCTATGGTGCCGAAGGGCTGGCAGGTCAATACGACCGATTTAGGGGATGGCGGACAAACCCAGGCTGGCGGCATGACGGTGGCAATTGTCAGTCCCGATGCTTCCTGCGGCGTTATTTATACGGATCATGCCGCCTTCAAAGCGGCTTCTCTCAGCAGTGCTACCGCCGAAGCCTATTTGAAGGATTTGTGCTTCAATCCGGCCATGAATGAAAAGTACGCCGCTCTGACTATTCAGTCCGTCACACCTTCCACAACACAGTCCACCATCGGTTTTTCGAGTGATGCGGACGGTGCCTATATTACGCCGAGTGATGCCTCGACCATTCGTTTTACACTGCCCGATACAGAAGGCGAGCTGAGTGCGTCTGTTTACACCTATCTTACCACATCAGAAGCCTACTATTTCAAGGATATCCTGCTGTATATGACATCTGCGGGGCAGTTGGATCAATGGTACAATGTTCTGCGAACGATACGTTCTTCCTTGAATTTTACACAAGTCTATCAGCAGCGGTTCCAGAAGCAAACACAAGCCTATAACGGTACTGTCGATACCTATAATAACTTTGGCACCGGCACCATCGGTACGGATACTTTCGACATGAGCGATTCCTATGCCGCCCGTCAGAAGGCACAGGATATCCAAAGCGAAAAGTTCAAAGACTATATCTTGGGCAACGACCGAATGCAGGATAACTCCACCGGAGCAATTTATAATACGGACCCCAGTTTCTATGAGGACTATCAGAAGGGCGACGGTCAGCGGTATTCCCCGATTACGGATGATCAATATTTGCAGGATACCAGCGGTACCATCGGCTGGTAAACCAACGAAGCCCCCGCCCATACAGACGATAAAGGAGTGTTAACCATGAAAAATCTGAAATTATCCGCATTGGCCTTGACCATGTTTTTATCTTTGGGTCTGCTGACGGCCTGTTCTGATGATTATGTCAGTCCGACCGGCAATAACCTGACAGACCCATTCAATCAGCAGACGGTCAGCAATACCCAGCAGGGACAGAACAGCACGGTACAGCCTTCCGGTTCAGACGGCTTGCCGTCATCAACAGGCACAGATATCAACAATATTGAGTGGGCCACCTATAGCGATGACTTTGTAACCCTTCAGGTACCCAAGGGCTGGAAGGTGACCGTGAAGGATATGTATCAGTCGGGCGATACCGGTTCGGGAACGTCCATCAATGTCGAGGATCCCACCGGTGACATCATGACGGACTATATTGACTTTTTCACGGTGGCGGCCTTTACCATGAAATCCGCCACGGTGGAGTCGTTCTTTATTGATGCCGCGGCGGGAAATGACAGAACCATCACCTCCTGTGTAGTGACAAGTTCGACACAAACAGAAGAACAGAAGCAGTTTGCGGCAGAAAATCCCAATGCCTATTTGGATGCCAAACTCCTGACAATGGATGTTGTCCGAAACGGCAAAACCTATGAAGGCTATTACAGTGCCACACTCATCAATAATTCCTCCTCGCTGACGGGACTTTATGGGGCGATTTCTATCAAGGATCTTGTGGCACCGAAAGGTCAGCTGAGCCAGTGGCAGGATATCCTGCTGAAAATCCAAAATTCCATTCAGATCAACCAAAGCCGTTATACAAAAGGTGGCATAACCACCACGGTTGTTTCCTGAGAGGAAATGTTTTTGTTCCGTCAGCCCCTTGGGGGAAACCTTTTTCTAACGAAAAAAAGGAGAGCGGGTGTCCAGTGGACACCTTGGCCGCAAGGCCAAAGCGACCGGACCGAGC
>CADCOZ010000178.1 GCA_902803125.1 uncultured Ruminococcus sp. | reverse complement strand
CCAACCGTCCATGAATGCCCCGCAGGCGGGAATTCCTTCCCAACCGTCCATGAATGCCCCGCAGGCGGGAACCCCTTTCCAACCGTCCATGAATGCCCCGCAGGCGGGAACCCCTTTCCAACGACCCAAGAAAAAGCATTCGAGGTTATGGACGGGTTTGGTCATCGGATTAGCGGCGGTGATGCTGGTGGAGGGCGTGATAGCGGGCGTATGGTATCCCGGTTTTTTCACCGGCGGGTTCGTGGGACAGGAAAAGCTGTCGGACAGTACGATTGAAGCCTATGCCAATGAACTGCCGGAAACCATTGATGAAACGGCGTATCCGACCACCGGCCGCATACAGGATATTACCCATGCATACAGCGAAACGGAACTGTCGCAGGCTCCCGTCACAGAAATGAGTGTGACGATGGAGCAGCCCAGAGCCTCTGTTGGAGGCTTTTCTGTCGATTTTGACGAGTGGAACCTTTGTCAGGACGATACGTTTATCGTGAAGGAACTGCCCGTTCATCGGGACGAAGCAACGGGTTATACCATACAGGGGTATGATTTTTCGCTGGCTTCGGGGCAGAGCGAATTCTTTACGGAGGTAGTGGTATCGGTGCCGAGAAACGCCTCTGACGGAGAAGATACGGCTTTTGTGACAAAGAATAAAGAAACGGGCGTGTATGAATATGTTTATGCGGAGGTCAGCGAGGACGGCACCCAATACCTGATTTACACCACCCATTTTTCGGAATATGACAAGCTGAGCAGCTTTGCGGAAGGCATCGTGCTGGATATAGCGGACGGCAAGATTAACAGCCTTGCCACACAGGATTCCTTAGGGGCGTTTTACTATCCGACAGAGGTCAGCCCGAATCGGTGCATGACAGCCAAGGTCAGATGTCACTATAACTATTTGTGGAACGTCATCGCAAAACGCTATACCCGCAAGCCTGACGGGGTGGACTTACTGCCGATGATTGCCGAGGAAATCAAGAAAACCCCCAAGGATAAACTGCAATATACTGCCCCGCTGGCTAATCTGATGTGGGCGAATGAGCAAACGGATATTGCCAACAGTGCCGGCTCGCTGGGAGAAGCGGCCATGGAAAGCTGGAGTCTGCGAAAGTTAGCCCCCGAACTCAAAACGGCCTTGAAAGTCGGTGCCAAAACCGGTGCAAAGGTAACCTTATCTGCGGTTTTAGGCGGGGCTTGTACGCTGTTGGGCTATTACTTCACCTTGGATAAGATGGCGTATGAAACCAAACAGGGCAAATATGCGTCACTGGCCGATTGCTATAAACAGAACTGGCTGGGCTATCTGGCTATGTCGATTGGTGTTATTGGTGTGGTGGCGGCACCGGGCGGTGTGGTGGCTCTGCTGAGTGCGGCCTCCAGTTTAGGCCTTTATGCCTATGCGGACTACTGCAAAAAGATGCAGCAAAGGGAATTGAGTGCCTCCGAACAGACCTATCGGGATTATTTCCGTTCCTATGGCCGACAGGTGCGGATTTACTATGATGAACCGTCCTATGCGAATGATATTGACGGTCACCGGGGGTATATGAAGAAACTCTCGTGCCTGTCTGACGAACAAAATAAGAAGCTGAAGGATTTTATCAATAAAAACATGGCTGTTTTGCGGGTTGGAACGGGCATTCCCGGCGATGACACCAGAAGAACGACCTTTCAGGAAGGCGGCATGGTGGCGGTCATCAGCGGGTTGTTCCGTGTGCTGAAGAACGATCCCGACCTGTATGAAAAGGCGTTCAAGGAATTTTACTATAACTACGCTGAGGCGTGTTATAACATGAGTGACCAAGCGTATCTGTCCTTTGCCCGTGAAGCCCTGAAAAATAGGGGAGGCGACCCTGCCGCCGCTTCTTTGGTGGATAACGACCCCGCAAAGGCGCAGGAAATCAAGGTGGATTACATCAACAATTATGCACGGGAACTCATGGCGAAGCACCAGCCTGTTATCATGGCGAATATCGTGCTGTCTATCCATCTGGCACAGATCGAAGCCCGCCAAATTATTGACGATACCCTTTTGCCCACCCTGAACACCATGATGGAGTTCAGAGTGGTGGATCCTTCGCTGGAGAATCCGAACCGTTTTGCAGATTCGCTGTATCATGTACCGTGCAAGCTGAACAAGGAAGTGGATAAGTACCGTGATGCGTACTATGGCTATGCGGATTTGAGCAAATGCGTGGATGCGCCGATGTACTTTGCCATTGAGCAGAGTAACGGTTCATACCGTTATGTACGGGAGCCGGTTTTCATGCCGATGGTGCTGAAAGGCAACAGCCTGACCGCCGCAGACTATACCGGTTATTATCCGGCACGGGGCAATTTTGTGCCGAAGCTGTTGGAACCGGAAGGCAATTTAGTGTTCCGGTGTACCTATTTTCACTATCTGATGATGGGGTCACCGACCGCCATCAGTTTCCGAGATATGAACGACACCGGCAAGAACGACAAGATCGCCGAAATGAAATTGGAAGGCAAGGATGCCAACGGCGTGATGCAGGTAATCATTGAAGCACCGCCGATGAGTCAGCCGAATGTCTGCGAGATGAAAGTGATTGACGATGACTGTATGTCCTATGGAATCATTGATGATATTCCGGAGTATGCGCAAAATCCCATGCCGGCGAACAATACCCTGCGGATATTAGAGGACGGCCACACGATAACGCTTGACCTGCCGGCGGTATCCCATAGTTTCCATGCCTATTCGACTACCGAGAATGCCAACATTGACTATACCTATACGCATCAACGCAGTGCGGTTAAGCTGACGGGCAAGATTACCGATACGGACTATAATGCTTACGGCAAGGTTTTGAACAAGCGAGGCGTACTGCTGACCGCTTCGGAGAGCATCAGCGGCTATGGAGAAGGAGCCTCCACCCGAGAGCTGAAGGACGGCGGACGGTTTGATTCTTTCTATAAAAACGAAACGACCATTGACAATATGATTGTCGGCACGGAAACGATGGAAGGCGAGCCGCCCGATGGCATTTCGTATTTCGTCATCAAATATGACGACAACGAGAAAATCAAAAGCATTTATATTCGTTTGTTAGGTCATATTCGCTATACCGTATCGAATCATACCGACCCGGAAGGTTACACCACCACCAAAAACGGCTTGGATATCAGGCTGGAAACAGTCGCCTGACCCCTTACTTCAAAGCCCAAAGCTCAAAGCTAAAGAATTCCTCCCTCTTTCAAAATTCGCTGACTTGACCTAAATCAACATTATTCGTTTTTCAGTCTTCAGTTTTCAGTATTCATTATTTCTGCCCCTTTTCAAAATTTGCTGCGTTTAACTTGCCCAAGTCGATTGCTCAATATTATTCACTATTCACTATTCATTATTTCCGGAGGTGTTGGTATGGGTCAGGCCAAAAATAAATTGCTGTTCATGCTGTATACAGTGATACTGGGAGCCGTGGTGGGGGCTGTTATTTGGGCATTCCTGCGGGTGATGAATGCGGGCATTGAATGGCTGTGGCATACGGTGCCGTCCATGCTGTCCTTCCCGTTGTATACGGTTTGTGTCTGTACGGCCGGCGGCCTGCTGGTAGGGTTGTGGAAGCATTATTTCGGGGATTACCCGGAGGAACTGCCGGTCGTTTTTGGGAAAGTAAAAAAAGCAGGACGCTATCCCTATCATAATGTGTGGACAGTCATTGTATCGGCCCTTCTGCCGCTGTTAATCGGGGCCAGTATCGGACCGGAAGCAGGGCTGACCGGTGTGATAGCGGGACTGTGTACATGGGTGGGCGATAAGCTGAAACGCTTTCATAAAGAGGTGCAGGAGCTGACAGCTATCGGCATGAGTGCCACATTGGGAACCATTTTTCGATCACCGATGTTCGGTTTTGTGGAGCCGCTGGAATCGGAACAGGATACCGTTTTGCCAAAAAGTGCCAAAACGGTGCTGTATTTTGCCGCCATTCTGAGTTCCTTTGGGGTATTTATTTTGCTGAACCGTCTGACCGGTGTACATACCGGATTGGAAGCATTAGCCAATGAAGCGGTGCCGCCGGAAAGCTATTGGTATGCCGTACCGCTGATATTGGTAGGGATTGCGGCCGGTTATCTTTATTTTGGGTTCAAAAAACTGACAGGTCTGTTAGAGCATCACTTGAAAAAGTGGACGGTTGGCCGTGCGGTGATGGGTGGTGTGCTGTTGGGTGTGGCAGGAACCTTTTTGCCGCTGACGATGTTTTCCGGTGAGCATCAGATTGGGGAAGTCATGCAGAACATGGAATCCATCGGAGCGGTTATGCTGTTAGTGATTGCCGTTGTGAAACTCCTGCTGACGAACATCTGTATTGATACCGGCCTCAAAGGCGGACACTTCTTTCCCGTCATTTTTTGCGGCATCAGCATTGGCTGTGCCATGAGTCTGCTGTTGGGTGTAAGCGTGTTATTCTGTACGGCAGTTGTCACCACAGCCTTGGTAGGGCATACCCTCAAAAAGCCTTTAGCCACTGTCCTTCTGCTGATGATACTGTTCCCGCCCCAACTCATCCCCATCATGCTGTTGGCCGCCGTGGCCGCCAAATGGATTCCAACCCCTTCTTTCCTATCTCCTGTCCCTCACTGAGTGTTGGAGGGCTTTGCCCTCCAAACCTCCCAGCAGGGGCTTT
>CADCOZ010000177.1 GCA_902803125.1 uncultured Ruminococcus sp. | reverse complement strand
GTGCAAAACAGAGAAAATAGGCAAAAAAATAAACGGCTTTTGCCAAGCCACTTGACAAACAGCCGCAACTATATTACAATAATAGGACGCATCATAGCGGAAAAATATCCTTTTGCCACCGAATCCTGATTTGCTACGGCAATCATACCATACTTGCGGCAAAAAATCAAGTGTTTTTTGCAGGAAACATAAATGGACGGTGCATTGTGGATAATGCGTTATGCATGATGCCGTGTTTTCCGCAGATGTGTCCGCAGGCGGCGTGTTCTGAAACCGTCTGTGTGTTGCGGCGAACAGCTGTTGGCGTTTGAGATACCGTGGAACAACCCTGTGGTCAGACAGAAGGCCGGCGAATGGCAAAGGCCAAGCGGCTGTCTGCTGTTATGGGCTGTCCCGACGCAAACAGCGGCTCCGGACGGCCGGTATTTTCAGAAGGCAACAATTTGAATGGAGTGATAATATGGTAAATGCCAGACCAGTGCGTTTGGGTAAAACCGAACGAATGAGTTTTTCTCACACCGACGAAATTATCGAGATGCCGAATCTTATCGAGATCCAAAAGGATTCCTACCAGTGGTTTCTGGATACGGGTTTGAGAGAGGTATTTGATGATGTTTCGGGGATTACCGATTATTCGGGCAAGCTTGTGTTGAGTTTTATTGATTATGTTTTGGAAAAAGACAAGCCCAACTATTCGATTGCTGAATGTAAAGAAAGAGATGCCACCTATGCGGCTCCTTTGAAGGGCACGGTCAGATTGGTAATGAAGGATATGGCCGTGGATACGGAGGGACAGGCTTCTGATGCCCCACCTTTTGTTGATTCTGTTGTTTATTTTGGTGACTTCCCGCTGATGACGCCCAGCGGCACGTTTGTGATTAACGGTGCAGAGCGAGTGATCGTATCCCAGCTGGTGCGTTCGCCGGGTGTTTACTATAAAATGGAGCATGACAAGACCGGTAAGGAGCTGTTCAGTTCAACGGTTATTCCGAACCGCGGAGCATGGCTGGAATATGAAAACGATGTTAATGACGTGTTCTATGTGCGTATTGATAAGAACCGTAAGCTGCCGGTAACGACACTTATCCGTGCATTGAGTTATTCCGGCGATCATCATTACAGTCTGGAAACCGATGAGCAGATTTTAGAGTATTTCGGACACGATGAAAGAATGGTAGCCACGCTGGAAAAGGATACGGCGAAAACGCCGGAGGATGCTTTGAAGGCGGTTTATGCCAAGCTGCGTCCGAGTGAGCCGCCCTCAGTAGAAAACGCCCAGACGCATCTGAATTCCCTGTTTTTTGATCCCCGACGCTATGATATGTCAAGAGTCGGCCGCTATAAATATAACAAGAAATTAGGCTTGGCCAACCGTTTGGCCAACCATAAGATTACCGAACCGATTGCTGACCCCCGCACCGGTGAAATTCTGGCAGAAGCCGGTGAGTTTATCGGCAAAGACAGAGCGATGGAACTGGAAAACCTCGGTGTCAATGTTGCCTTTGTGGAAGGAGCCGACGGTGCGGTTGTCAAAATTATTACCAACGGCATGGTGGATATGGCCGGTTATGTTCCTTTTGATGCCAAAGCCGAATGCGGCATTAACGAAAAAGTCCGTTTTGCGGTGCTGTGCAGTCTGCTGGAAACCTATGGCGATGATGTGGAGGAACTGAAAAAGGAAATCCGCAAAAACAGAGATGCCCTTATTCCCAAACATATTATTGTGGATGATATTTTATCTTCCATTAACTATATGAACTGTCTGGCGCACGGTGTCGGCCATACCGATGACATTGACCATCTCGGCAACAGAAGAATCCGTTCGGTGGGTGAACTGCTTCAGAACCAGTTCCGTATCGGTTTTGCCCGTCTGGAGCGTGTCATTAAAGAGAGAATGTCGGTGCAGGCACAGGATCCCTCTTCGCTGACCCCGAATGTGTTAATCAATATTCGTCCGGTAACCGCCGCCATCAAGGAGTTCTTCGGATCCTCGCCGCTGTCGCAGTTCATGGATCAGAATAACCCTCTGGCAGAATTGACCCATAAAAGACGTTTGTCCGCACTTGGTCCCGGCGGTCTTTCCAGAGATCGTGCCGGATTCGAAGTGCGTGACGTTCACTATACACACTATGGCCGTATGTGTCCTATCGAAACCCCTGAAGGACCGAACATCGGCTTGATCTCCTATTTGGCTACCTTTGCCAAAATCAATGAATACGGTCTGATCGAAGCCCCCTTCCGCAAGGTGGATAAAGAAACCGGTGTGGTCACCCGTCAGGTTGAGTACATGACCGCAGACGTGGAGGATAACTACATTGTCATTCAGGCGAACGAACCGCTGGATGCCGAAAACCGGTTTGTCAACGCCAAGGTGGTTGGCCGACACAAAGATGAGTTTGTGGAGGTCGAACGCTCCAAAGCGGACTATATGGACGTATCGCCGAAGATGGTTGTGTCCGTGGCTACGGCGATGATCCCCTTCTTAGAGAATGACGATGCGAACCGTGCCTTGATGGGTTCGAATATGCAGCGTCAGGCAGTGCCGCTGCTGGTGACCGAATCGCCGATTGTCGGCACCGGTATGGAATATAAAGCAGGCGTTGACTCCGGTGTCTGCATTCTGTCCGAAGAGGACGGTGTGGTCAAGAGTGTCAGTGCCGACCGCATTAAAGTACAGTATGATTCCGGCCGTATCCAGACCTTTACCGTCACCAAGTTTACCCGTTCCAATCAGGGAACCTGTATCAATCAGGTGCCGATT
>CADCOZ010000176.1 GCA_902803125.1 uncultured Ruminococcus sp. | reverse complement strand
AGGCCGTTTGTATGAACCCTCAAGGGTCACGACAGTGTTATAAGGAATCTCTATGTGATACCGTTCAAACATCAGCTTCAGCTCTCTCAAGAACAATCTGTTAGCCTGAGTTCTTCTCCACGGCACGGTGTAAAGGGCAATGCGGAGCAGAAGACCGTTGTCCTCAAAAGCATTCACAAACTGATATTTCGGCGGTTTGACCAGATACGGCACATTTTGAGCCATCGCCGGCAGTTCCTTTTTCAGTATCTTTTCAAAATCCTCCAGCTTAACATGGTAGGGTATGAGGAATTTGATCGTCACTCTGGCTACGTTGCCATCGGAATTGATGACTTCCCGTATCTGTGAGTTGTTCACGATTTTGGTATCGGCATAGTATCTGATTTTGGTGGTGCGTACGCCTATCTCCAAGACAAGACCGCTCCAGCTTCCGACAGATATCCAATCGCCGACCTTAATCGTTCCCTCAAAGATAATAAAGAATCCTGCGATGATATCGCTGACAAGGTCTTTAGCACCGAAGGTCAGCAGAAGCGACAGCAAACCGGCCGAAGCAAGAAGGGCTTGTGTCGGAATGCCAAATTGGGACAGTCCGTAATAAATAAATACGATGCCGCAAATATATTTGAGGGAGTTTCTCAGCAGCAGACAGACGGTTTCGGTACGAGTGCCGGATAAGCGGGCGATGCTGTAAAGAATCCTGTCGGCCGCAGCAACAAACATAAATAGTCCGCAGAGCAGGAAAATACAGGACGTAACCGCAAAGATGTTGAAACCCTTGTCCCAGCTGCCCTTGATGACATAGGCAATACTGTTCAAATCACTCTCGAAGGGAATGCCTGCAAAGGTGTAGTACATGATTGGCAGGAGTATCATGAGGCAGAACAGCGAAATCAAAACCGTTATGATGCCCTTCAGCCGCATTTCCGGCGTTTGCAGGTGCTTGGGGATATGGGCTTTCCAACGATCCTCCATACCGTACTTTTCTTTTGTTTTGAAAAGATCGGAAAAACCGGACAGGATACCGGCATCGTCATCATCATCTGCGGAGGTCTCCGGCTTTTTCTTTTCTTCTTTGGCTTCTTCGATGACCTCTTCCGGTGCCGCTTCATAAACATTTTTCTGATAACCCCAGAGAGCCGCCACCGCTACCAGTATCAGCGTCAGAATGGGAATGATGCAGATCTTCAGGGCTGCACCGAGTTCGTCCAGACTGCCGCTTTGCAGGATGGCCGAAACGATATACAAATCGGCTGTTTCAGCGAATCCGGCATAATAATCCTTGCCGCGAATGGTCAAAAATCCGCTGGTCGCTTCCGTCAATTTTTCCGGCGTGATGCCGATTTCTTCCACACTGTCGCCCACAAAGCCCAAACCGGTTGTGGCCGTAATGAGCATCGTTTCCTTGTCGATGGCCACCGCATACTCCGGCAGGCCGATGAGAAGATTCTCCAGCACGGTTTCAACGGTCAGCCACTCTGTCAGATGGGTACGCAAAGCCGGATCAATGGCTATCTGCACAAAGCCGTCACTCAGGTCATTTTTATCACGAAGGCTCACGCCGATGTATTGCAGATACTCGCCGGAAAGCTCATCAACAGCGGGCGGCTGGATAATATGATCCACACCGTTCAGCAGTTTGCGGAAGATATAGGAAGGGGATTCCTCCTCGGTGCTGAGCGATATATTATCATACGGGGCATTGGTACTGACGACCTTTCCGTTTTTATCATACCGATAGATATATTTCACGCCGAATATCTCAGAAAGCTCCTGCAAATTGGCTCTGGTAAAATCTTCCGGCTTATATTTGTCCGACATCATCAGATCAGCAATAAATTTGCACTGGGTCAGATATCTTTCATCAATCCATTGGTCGATATTGTCACGGCTTTTCTTGAAATCATCAAGGGTTTCAACAGCCGCTTGTGCGTGCTGTTCCATTGTGGAGAGTGTGAGGGTTGTGCCGGACAATGCATAGATATACCATGAAGTGATCAAAAGGCCAATGGATAACAATGTGATATGTACAATGAGTTTGGAGCGTATCACTCGGCCCGTTTTTTCGTGGCGGCTGATCAGCATAGATATATAACGAATCAACACCCATATGGCGATAAAGGCTATCAGGGTTATCACAAATCCCTTGACCATGAACGAAAACATTTCCGCATAGCCAACACCGAAAATGATATAGGTATCATTGTAGGCGACCGAATAACCCACGGTGATCCCGTTCAGCCAATTGTTCAGGCCGGAAAGACCTTCCGGGGCCATGAACAAATAGTCTGCCTTCAGACTGTTCGGATCCATATCCGAACTGATATTCATCATATCATAGGAATAAGCCTTATTTGCTTCGTTCATCGGCACGGCTTTATTGCCTTCCCACATCATCATACGCTTTCCGGTATAGTCGGCATTGGGATGCGAGAGAATCTTGCCGTCCTCTTTGGACACAACAACCACATACCCGTCACACCCGACTTTTATCCTTGAGATTCGCTCTATCCACGACAAACTCTCGTCCGGTAAACGATAATCGCCTTCATCCATCATAAATTCCGACTGCTTATCTTTTGGCAGTTCCATGGTTTCATAGTACCATTTCTGCCATTCAATGGTTTTGTCATACGCTTCACGCAAATTGTTATCGTTATATTCTATTTCCGGAAACATCTTGGATATCTGTATGATAGCACGGGCTATCTGAGGCTGTGCCAACTTATCGAAATCATTCATCATCGTGAAAAATGTTACAATCAGGCTGATGATAAACGCCACCGCCAAAATGATATACGGCCTTCGTTTTCTTCGTCCGAGTTTCTTTTCAAAATCGGTCTTTTGTTTGCCCACTTTGATATTCCTCCTATTGATACCCGCCTATACAAGCATGGGACAGTGTTCGGCCTTATCACCGTTTGATTATCCGATGCCAAACAAGCAATCCCATCTGTTCCCTGCTGCGGCGGTTCCTTTGATTTTGGGTATAATATAACATGATAGATTTATTGTAACTATTTTTTGGGGGCTTGTCAACAATAAAAATCAACAACACGGAAATCAATTTTGTTCCCCCAGCCCCCCTTCCAAAATTCGCTGACTTGGCCTCATCAAACATTATTCACTATTTCTTTGAGGGGGAAGGCCGCTGTGCTGACAGGGGGAGTCCTCCTGCCTTTATCATTTTACTGT
>CADCOZ010000175.1 GCA_902803125.1 uncultured Ruminococcus sp. | reverse complement strand
TGTGTGCGGCACTGGTGTTGACATTGACCTTTGCATCTTGTATATCACCCGCATCCGTACAGACAAACCCGTCCGATTCATCTGCCGTATCTGCCGTGAATCAGAATTGATTCGTCCGACACTATAAATTGACCTATACAAAAAAGAACCGGAATATGGGGGCTTTGCCCCAAACCCCTTTCCCCAATTCGCTGATTTTGATACGACCCAATCAGATATGATTCTTTATTTCTCCATCAAACAACAGACCGTACCC
This sequence comes from uncultured Ruminococcus sp., assembly GCA_902803125.1. Classification (GTDB taxonomy): domain Bacteria; phylum Bacillota; class Clostridia; order Oscillospirales; family Acutalibacteraceae; genus UBA1213. Next base: position 10,395 of record CADCOZ010000175.1, on the reverse strand, counting down.
TTGCCTGTTCGGGGCAAAAGGTACGGTCTGTTTGTGTGTCAATAAAAAAGTCAGCTTTCGGAGGGGGTGTTGGTGCTTTCGGGGGCAGACCGCTGTTTTTTGGCGGCTGCTTTGACGGCAAGATTATAGAAAACGGCCGTCAGTACCGAAATGGCAACACTGCATAAGATGATGATGAAAACCATCAGCAGGAAATTGCCGCTGCGGCCAAAGGCGTAAAAATCACGCCAGCCGCCGTTGGCTTCACCGAGTATCTGGGTGGCGTAATAATAGACGGCACCGTAAATCAAAATGGGAATCAGCGGCAGGAACATTTCACCGATACGAATACGGCGGGTGTTTTCCAACAGCAGGAACGAGAAGAACGCCATCAGAGGGGTGGATACATGAACAATGAACAGGCTTTTACCGATGACAAACGGCCCGTAGATAGGCAGCAGGTAACAGACCGTTACACTGAATGTCACCATGACACAGACGGTACTGACAAATTTCAGCAGGATCACGGCTGTCGGCAGAGTGGATATTTTTTTCTTCAGAATGAGTATGTCGCAAACCACAATGACCAGTGAGATAAGGGCGGCTAACACATTGGAATCGGTGGTAAAATAACGTAAGGACTCAAAACCGTTTCGGATCAGGATATTCGGTTCCTCAAAGAAATAGGAAACAAATATACCAACGGTTATCAGAAAAATCAGAGCGTTAATAATCAGGGACACAATCACCTTTTTTTTGCTAAGCATAGCATATCACCTCATGTGCATTATAGCATAATATGGCAGAAAGTGCAAATTTTTTTTGAAATAGAGGGGCTTTTCGTTTTTTTGAATACTATTTCCAAAAAATTACGAGAAAAATAGGCGGTTAGCCTATTGGTTAATGTCGAATTTTGTAGTATAATATATACTTATGTGCAGAGGGAAAAGGGGAGAAAAATGAAGAACCATCATGCAGGGAATGTTCATCCAACCAATAGCGGGGCGGAAAAAAGGCCTTCGGAAAAGCCGGTTTCCCGCCTGAAAAAATGTTTATTTCGGCTGCACGGCATTCGGCTTCCTCATAAAAAGCATACGGCCAACTGTGCGCCGGAACGGCTGCCGGTGCCGGCCTCGGTGACCATACCGATGTCCATGCACATCGGCAAGCCGGCCAGAATTACGATTGCCAAAGGAGAAGATGTCAAGGTCGGTCAGCTGATCGGAGAAGCTGACGGCTTTGTATCGTCCAATATCCATGCCAGTGTTTCGGGCGAGGTGCGTCAAATCGGAGAAATGCTGAATGCCCACGGACAGCGGGTCCCCTGTGTAGTGATTGCGTCCGATGGCAAACAGGAAAAGTATGAGAAGCTCACGCCGCCGCAGGTCAAGGACTTTGACAGCTTTGTGAAGGCGGTGAAGGAAAGCGGCGTGGTCGGATTAGGCGGGGCAGGCTTTCCGAGTTTTGTCAAGCTGAATGTCTATAATCTTTCGGCCGTGGAAGCGGTGGTCATCAATGCGGCAGAATGTGAGCCGTATATTACGTCTGATACCCGTACCATGATAGATAAGAGCGAGTATGTCTTTAAGGGCATAGAAGCGGTGCGGCGGTTCATGGGCGTGAAACGCTTTATTATCGGCATTGAAAACAACAAACAGCAGGCCATTGAACAGATGCAGGCGTTAGCGGCGAAAACCGAGGGCGTTGAAGTTCATGTTCTGCCGGCTTTGTATCCGCAGGGCGGTGAAAAGGTGCTGGTGTATCACACGATGGGAAGAGTCATTCCCAAAGGCGGTTTGCCGCTCGATGTGGGTGTGGTGGTCATCAATGTTACAACGCTGGCCTTTATTGCGGAGTACCTTGAAACCGGTATGCCGCTGGTGGAAAAGTGCCTGACCGTGGACGGTTCGGCAGTGAATACGCCTAAAAATGTCATTGTACCCATCGGAATGTCCATCCGTGATGTGATAGAAGCGGCCGGCGGTCTGAAAAGTGAGCCGTCCAAGGTGCTGTACGGCGGCCCGATGATGGGCATTACCGTGCCGTCAATGGACGAGCCGGTGCTGAAAAATACCAATGCCTTGATTTTTATGGACGAACAGGAAGCCGCCCCACCCAAAACAACAGCGTGTATCGGGTGCGGGGCTTGTGCGGCGCATTGTCCGTTCCGTTTGGATCCCAGAGCGATTGCCAAAGCGTATCAGCTGGGGGACGGTGCCGCTTTGAAGACACTTTGTGTGGATTTATGCATGGAATGCGGCTGCTGTTCTTATGTGTGTCCGGCACACCGTCCGCTGGTGCAGACCAATATCCTTGGCAAAAGCCGTCTGAAGGAGTATTTATTCTCTCAGCAGGCACAGCAGAAGGAAGAAACAAAAGCCCGTCAGCGTAAAGACCGGCAGGAAAAACAGGAGAAGCAGGAAAAGGAGGGGCGTAAATGAGCCAGTTGATTTCGTCCGTTTCACCGCACTTTTTCAGCAGGCGAACGACCCGCACCATCATGCTGGATGTCATTATTGCGCTGATGCCGGCGGCGATAGCCTCCGTGATTCATTTTGGCTGGCGAAGCCTTCTGGTGATCGGCGTTTGTGTGGCAAGCTGTGTGCTGAGCGAATTCCTGTTCGAAAAGCTCTGCAAACGGGAGAATACCATCGGCGATTTGTCTGCCATCGTCACCGGCTTGCTGCTGGCGTATAATCTGCCGGTCACCATTCCGTTGTGGCAGGCGGTGTTTGGCAGTGTGGTGGCGGTCATTGTGGTCAAACAGCTGTTCGGCGGCATTGGACAGAACTTTGCCAATCCTGCGGTAACAGCCCGTATTGTGATGATGACGGCGTTTTCGGGCAGTATGACCCACTGGGTATACGGCGGGAATGCTTGGGTATCAGATACGGTTTCCTCGGCGACACCGTTAGCGGCGGCCGCCAAAGGTTCGGTCGATTTCATGCCCTCGTATTTAGATTTGTTCTTAGGCCGTCATGCCGGCTGTCTGGGAGAAACGTGTGCGCTCGCCCTGCTTTTGGGCGGAGTTTATTTATTGGTGCGGCGGGTCATTACCTGGCACGCACCGGTGTGCTTTGTCGGCATGGTGGCGTTGATGTCCCTGCTGTGCGGCAAAGATGTTCTCTATCAGCTGTTGTCCGGCGGTCTGCTGTTGGGTGCCATCTTCATGGCGACCGACTATGCTACCACGCCTTCCACCAAATGGGGCAAGGTGATTTTCGGCTGCGGCTGCGGGCTGATTACCGTACTCATTCGGTTCTGGGGCAATCTGCCGGAGGGCGTTTCGTTCTCGATTTTGATTATGAATATTTTCACACCGTATATCACCAAGCTGACCAGAAGCAAACCGCTGACGGGAGGTGTCAAGCCATCATGAAAAATGTCATGAAGGAGATTGTGAAGCCGATTGCGGTGCTGACCTGTATTTGTCTGGTGGTGGCGGCTTTGCTGGCGTTTGTGAATCAGCTGACTTCTCCCATTATTACAGCGGCCGAAGAAAAAGCGGCGGCCGAGGCACGAACGGAAGTGCTGTCGGAAGCCAAGCGTTTTCAAGAGGTGCCTTATGATCAATGGCCGGAAGGCGTTGCAGAAGTCTATCGGGGCAATGACGACAGCGGCTATGTCATTGTCGTGCAGACAAAGGGTTACGGCGGTGTGATGACCGTGATTTGCGGGATTCGGCCTGACGGTACACTGGAAGCGGCCAAAACCCTGTTCCACAGTGAAACAAACGGTGTCGGCACCAAGGCGGTAGATAACCACAGCGGCTATCGGGAACGCTTTGCCGGTCAAACGGCAGAGGGCTGTCAGCAGGTTGACACCATTTCCGGTGCGACCATTTCCTCAACAGCTTTCAAAAAAGCTATCGGGTTAGCTTTTGAAGCGTATGGTATTGTGAAGGAGGCGGGGCTATGAAAACGCTGAATAACTATACCAAAGGTCTTGTGCGGGAAAATCCGGTGCTGGTGCTGGTACTGGGTACTTGTCCGACACTGGCAACCTCTACCAGTATTTTGAATGCCATCGGCATGGGTTTGGCGGCTACTATTGTACTGCTGTTTTCGAATATTCTGATTTCCGCCCTGCGAAAAGTGATTCCCGATAAGGTGCGGATTCCCTGCTACATTGTCCTGATTGCGGGTTTGGTCACGGCGGTGCAGATGCTGGTCAAGGCGTATGCACCGGCTTTGAATGATGCACTGGGCATTTATTTGCCGCTGATTGTGGTGAACTGCATTATTCTCGGCCGTGCAGAAATGTATGCCAGCAAGCACAGCGTCTTTGAATCGGCGGTCGATGCCTTGGGCATGGGCAGCGGCTTTACTTTGGCACTGTTTTTGATGGCGGTGATTCGTGAAGTATTCGGCAACGGTACTTTCTGCGGTATGGATATTCCGGTACTGCATGAAAATAAGATTTCCATTCTGACCATGGCACCGGGCGGATTCTTTGTGTTCGGCCTGCTGATGGCGATGATGAATAAATGGGCGAAACATAAGCCCAAAAAGAAGGATTTCGGCTGTGAAGGCTGTCCGCAGGCCTCTGTCTGCCATAAAACCGCCTGTTCACAGGCTGAAACCCCTGCACACGGAAAGGAGGAAACGGCATGACAAAATTGGCGATTATCTTATTGTCGGCCGTTTTTATCAATAACTATGTGCTGGCAAAATTTTTAGGTATCTGTCCGTTTTTAGGTGTTTCCAAAAATCTGAAATCGGCGGTCGGCATGAGTGCGGCGGTTATTTTCGTCATGCTGATGGCCACGGCGGCTACTTGGCCGATACAAATGTATCTGTTGAACCCGCATAACCTCGGTTATTTGCAGACCATTGTCTTTATCTTAGTGATTGCCGCTTTGGTACAGCTGGTGGAGATTGTTCTGAAACGCTATATGCCGGCTCTGCACCAGTCGCTGGGGGTATATCTGCCGCTGATTACGACCAACTGTGCGGTACTGGGCGTAACGATTCTGAATATTGACGAAGGCTATACCTTTTGGGAGGCCATGGTCAACTCGCTGGGCAGCGGTTTAGGGTTCATGCTGGCGATGGTGATGTTTTCGGGGGTGCGTTCCACGATGGAAGGCAGCGATATTCCGGAGAGCTTCAAGGGATTGCCTATCACGTTGGTAGCGGCGGCGATTACCTCGCTGTCCTTTATGGGGTTCGGCGGTGTCATCGAGAACCTGTTTTCGTAACGGAGGTGCGGTATGTTAGAAGCCATTCTGACGGCAGTAATTCCTGTCGTACTGCTCGGTATTCTGTGCGGAGCCGGTCTGGTCATCGCCTCGAAACTCATGGCGGTGAAGGAAGATGAACGCTACCCGAAGATTCGAGAATGTCTGCCCGGTGCGAACTGCGGGGCCTGCGGGTTTGCGGGCTGTGACGGCTATGCCAAGGCTTTGTGTGAAAATCCTGATACGCCGGTGAATTTATGCGTACCCGGAGCGGACACGGTGGTACAGCAGCTGAGCAAACTGCTCGGTGTGGAGAGTGCCGCCGCAGAAAAAAAGACAGCGGTGGTGCATTGTTCGGGCGATTGCAGCCATACGCAGGACAAAGTGGACTATCACGGTCTGGAAAGCTGTAAAGCCGCCAAACTATTATATGGCGGCAAGGGCAGCTGTACCTATGGCTGTCTGGGGTTCGGTGACTGTCAAAAGGTCTGTCCGCAGAATGCCATTTGCCTTGTGAACGGTGTGGCAAAAATCAATCCGGTTTTGTGCGTTGGCTGTGGACTTTGTACCCGCACCTGTCCCAACCGGCTAATCAGTCTGATTCCCGTGAGGGAAACCGCTGTGGTGCTTTGCAGTAATAAAGATAAAGGGGCTCTTGTCCGCAAAATCTGTACAGCGGGCTGTATCGGCTGTAAAAAATGCGAAAGAAGCTGTCCGCAGGGAGCTGTGAAGGTAGTGGACAACCTTGCTGTTATCGACTACAACAAGTGTGAAGACTGCCCCGATGCGGGTATCTGTGCCAAAGGCTGTCCGACAGGAGCGATTCAGCCGGTCAGGGGGGCTTTCCAGTGAATCCCACCGACACCCCCGAAAGCTGATTTTGGGGGAAATCTTTTTCTGGCGAAAAGGTATGCAGTCCCTTTCCTCTATTCGCTGGCTTTGACCTGCCGAAACAAACCCTGAGAAAACCGGTTCCTGTGTGAACCGGCTTTTTTGTGGAGGAAAGTCTGTGCAATCCGATGTTTTGGGGGCAGAGGTGGAAGAGATACTGTTGACAAAGCGAGGGGACAATAGTAGAATGATGATAGTGTCAGCAAAAACCAATGTAAAGGAGGATACGCTTGTGAAAAATCGGATATGGAAATTGATTGCACTGAATTTGGGTATCGCTGTTTTGAATATCATCTTGTTTGCCAGCGGTTTAGTGGGACTGAACTTTACAGGCAGTATCTTTCAGACGGCACTGGCGATAACCGTTATTGTGATGAGCTTGATTGCTTTCGGCTACGGCAACTATACGCTGTTGTTCTCGGAAAGAAAAATGCAGCTGCTCAGGGGAACAGAACTGACTGAACCGAAGGATTATGTGCAAGCCCTTCAGGATATGGATTTGAACGGCGTGTTTGATGCGGATATCCACACCGCAACAGAACAAATCGGGCGAATGCAGGATAAGGACAAGGCTTTGAATATCATCTTGGCACAGTTCTTCACCCCGCAGGAAATGACGTTCACTCGCTTTCAGTCTGCCATTAACGCTGTGCAGGCAATCTTCTATAATAATGTAAAAAAAATGCTGAACCGCATGACGATTTTTGATTATGCGGATTATCGCAAGCTGAAGAAAATCTCCTCTGCTTCGGACAAAGAGGACGATGAAACGGCAGAGGCTGTTGAAGCACAGAAACGTATTTATCAGGAACATATTGATTATGTGCATGACTTGGTGAAAATGAATGAATCGGTTCTGGTCAAGATGGATGCTCTGCTGCTGGAGCTTTCCAAGTTAGATGATGTGGACGAACAAGGCTTGGAAAAAATGGCGGCGGTGCAGGAAATCAACGACCTGATTGAACAAACAAAGTATTACAAAACCTGATGACGGAAGGAGCGTTTCATGATGGGAAAAATGTCTAAGCAAGCCAAAGTGGGAATTTTTATCGGCATTGCCGTGGTGGTGTTTACCATTGTGTTTTTAAGCCTGTGGCTGATACAGCTTATCAGTCAGCAGGAGAATCAGATTTCCGGCGAGCAGGCCGCTGAAAACCGGATAGCCGACCTGCTGCGGGATATCAAGGTGGAAACCGTAACTAATCCGAAGAAAGCTGCCGTTAGTGATACGGATATTCTTTCAGATGAGGAAGAACTGCCGAGCATTGACAAATATCCGCTGAGTGTGGAAGGGTCAGGCGAAATCAACGTGGAGATCTTTTCTTCTCCCGAAAAGGCCGGCACCGGTACAGACGGCTGGCTGAATGAAGTGGCAGAGAATTTCAACGGGGAAGCCTTCACCGTAGACGGCAAAACCGTTTCGGTATCCATTCGTTCGGTATCCTCCGGTTTGGCGTTGGATTATATCCGTTCGGGCAAATATGTGCCGGAAGCCCTTTCGCCTTCCAATGAATTTTGGGGCAGTATGCTGGAAGCCGGCGGGGTTAAAACCGAACTGATTGAGAAAAAACTGGCGGGCAACGTGGCGGGTGTCCTGCTGTCCAGAGAAAAGTATCAGGATATGATCAGCCAATACGGTGCTGTTAACATGAAGTCCATTACCGAAGCGACCGCTTCCGGCAATTTGCTGATGGGCTATACGAACCCGTTTGTCAGCTCAACCGGCCTGAATTTTCTGGTGAATACGCTGTATACCTATGACAGTGATAACCTGCTGAGTGATAAGGCGGTCAGCGGCTTCAAGACGTTTCAGGAAAACGTGCCGATGGTGTCCTATAACACCCTGCAAATGAGAAAAGCGGCAGAATCCGGTTCGCTGGATGCGATGGTGATGGAACATCAGCAGTATGTCAATGATGCCGCCCTGCAAAACAGCTATGTCTTTACACCGTTTGGGGTGCGTCATGACAATCCGCTGTATGCGGTGGGAACCGTGTCGAAGGACAAGAAAGAAGTGCTGAAGCTGTTTGCTTCTTATTGTCTGTCGGAGGAATCGCAGAGAATGGCATATAACTGCGGCTTTAATCAGAATGAAAAGTACATCAGCGAACTGCCGTCCAATATCAGCGGCAAAACACTCTTGCAGGCACAGAAGCTGTATAAAGAAAACAAGAACAGCGGCCGCCCGATTTTAGCGGTCTTTATTGCGGATACTTCCGGCAGTATGGACGGTGACCCCCTCAATGCCCTGAAAACCTCTTTGCTGAACTCCATGCAGTATATCAGCAAAGATAATTATATCGGGCTGATTTCCTACGGCAATCGTATTACCATTCGTTTGCCGATTGCCAAATTTGATTTGAACCAGCAGGCGTATTTCAAAGGAGCGGTGCAGGATTTGAATGCTAACGGACAAACGGCCACCAACGATGCTATTGTGGTAGCGTTGGATCTGATCAAAAAGGCACAGGCCGAACTTCCCGAAGCCAAGCCGATGATTTTCCTGCTGAGTGACGGTGAACAGAACGTCGGGCATTCCCTCAACGAAATAGAGGGGGTACTTCGTGCCTATGAAGTGCCGGTTTTTACGATTGGCTATAACGCCAATATTGATGCTCTGAAGATGATTTCTGCCATCAATGAAGCGGCGACCATCAATGCCGACAGTGACGACATTGTTTATCAGCTCAAGAATCTGTTCAACTCTCAGATGTAAGGCATCCATCAACATCAGCGGTTTTAGGAAAGGGGAGAAATAAATAATAAAGAATAACGAATAAATAATAATGTGTGAGGAACCAAAAGTCAGCGGTTTTAGGAAAAGGGTTTCCCCCAAAAAACTGCCTGACATATAAAAAATAAGGAGGAACTATCAATGGCATTTTCAATGGATTTACCGGATGTGGAACAAGTAGCGGAGGAAGTAAAAGAGGAAGTGGCACCCGCTCCCGAAACACAGCAGCAGTTAGCAAAGGTGGCCGGCACCAATACGGACGAATTGTTTGCGTTTGATTTGGGTTCGCTGAGCGACCGCAGAGCGATTGTGTCCTCTATCGAAACATTTGGCACGGATATTGTCACACGGTCAACGCAGAAGAATGAACTGTTGAATGTGCGTCTGACGGATTTGAGCAAAATGGGCGGGGAGAACGGAGAAGTCGTCAACGGTCTTGCACAGCTGCAAATGCAGATGAAGGACTTGGATCCTTCTGTGGTGGACTTTGCCAAAAAAGGCCCGCTCGGCAAGCTGTTCAATCCCATCAGAGCCTATTTTGCGAAGTTTGAAAGAGCCGATGACGTGATTGCCCAGACGATTGCTTCTCTTGGCCGCGGCAAAGATGTACTCAAGCGTGACAATACGACTTTGGAAGTGGAACAGCTCGCTTTGCGTGACCTGACCAAGAAATTAGCCCAGCAGATTGAATTGGGTATGCAGATGGACGAAGCGATTTCGGCCGCTATTGAGAGAGCCAAGGTAGAGAACGTAGACGAGGAGCGTATCAAGTTCATTGAGGAAGAGGTATTGTTCCCGCTGCGTCAAAGAGTGATGGATATGCAGCAGATGCAGACGGTCAATATGCAGGGCATTATTGCCATGGAGATTGTCCGCCGCAATAACAGAGAGCTGATTCGTGCCGTAGAACGAGCGGAAAATGTCACGATTTCTGCGTTGCGTATTGCCGTAACGGTAGCCAGTGCGCTGTATAACCAGAAGATTGTGCTGGAAAAGGTGCAGGCGGTGAACGAAGCAACCAACAAGCTGATTGGTGCGACCTCCAAGATGCTGAAAGAACAGGGAACAGCGATTCAGCAGCAGGCCGTGGAGAGCAATATTTCGATTGATACCCTGCGGCAGGCGTTCTCCGACACGTTCGATGCATTAGATTCTGTTTCCGAGTATAAGACCAAGGCACTGCCGCAGATGAGAACGACCATTGAAGAATTCCGCAGTCTGGCGGCAGAAGGCGAGAAGCGTATCCAGAAGATGGAAGCCAGAAATGCGGAATTGGCTCCGCAGGACGGCAGCCAGTCCTAAAAGCCATCAAACAGCCGTTACCCTTTTGCAGAGGGAACGGCTGTATTTTTTTTGCGGTGAAGGCTAAAAAATGACAAAAAACTTTTGTACAGTCACTTTGCTGTCACTCTGGCCATGTATAATGACACCATAACAGCCAACAACAGCCAACAAAACATATTCTTCAGGAGGGAAACATTATTATGGCTATTTTAACAACAGAGAACTTGGTGAAAACATACGGCAGCGGCGAGAATGCTTTCAATGCAGTGGACGGCATTTCCATGAGTGTGGAGCAGGGAGAGTTTGTGGCGATTGTCGGACAGAGCGG
>CADCOZ010000174.1 GCA_902803125.1 uncultured Ruminococcus sp. | reverse complement strand
TGGCCGCAAGGCCAAAGCGACCGGACCGAGCCGACAGGCGAGACCCCCCAAACCCCCTTCCAAAAATCGCTGACTTGACCTAAATCAACATTATTCACTATTATCCCATGCAAGATATGAAGCAGGCACGAAAACACCCCTGTCACAGGACGAGGGCGGCATAGAAGAAACACCCGTGATGAAGCAGAGAGGCAATTCTGCCGTTCACACCTCCTTGCGGGGGGTTCACACTTTACGAAAGCAAACCAAGGTGCCGAAGTAAAAGAGGGAGCAAAGGAGCAGATGACCAATCAGCCAGATAGCATTTGACGGGGCAGAAGGAAGAAGCCGCAGGAAAAGACACGGTACAAGAATCACGGCGATGGGAAAGAGCAGATGCCGCCGCAGGGAGATTTGCAGGTGCGTGATACTCAGCAGTCGCCATAGGCTAAGAAACGTATTAAGAAGTTCACTGACAATGATCACGAGGATAACGCCGTGTACACCCATCAGAGGAATCAGGATAACGGTCAGAAGAACCCGCACGGCGGAATCTATCGTGTTGAAAACGAAATAGCTGGTTTGGCGGTTCAATCCTTTCAGCAGAGCATCAACGACCGCATCGAGATACATAAACGGAACGACAGGAGCCAAAAGAGCCAGATAGCGGCCGGCTTCATCATGGCCGAACAGGAGCAGACACAGAGGTTTGGCATAGAACCATAACAGCACCATGACCGGCAGGGCGTATTGCAGACAGCGTGTCAGCATTATCTCACAAAGATGACGCACCGTATTTGGAGAATGCTGTACCCGTGCTTCTTCCACTTCCGATACAATCAAAGAGGCAAACGGAAGCACGGCGACAGACGGAAAAACCAATACCATCATGGACATTCCGCTGATAATACCGTATTGGGACAAAGCATCCTTTTCTGTATAGCCGAAACGCTGCAAGCTGAGAGGAATCAGGGCATTTTCTGCGGCTGAAAGGCCGCTTCGCAAACACGCATTGGCGGTAACCGGCAGCCAGATAGGAGCGATTTGCCGATAAAGCCGTTTAACGGGCTGAGGGGCAGATTTCAGGTGTTTAATATCGACCCGATAACATAACCAGAAGAAGAGGGCAGAAAGAGCCTGAGCAACTGCGGCGGTACCGGCGGTGAAGGCACAGGCTTGTGCGGTATTGCGGGGTGGATAGAGCTGGAATAACAGCAGCAGTCCGCCGACAGATAACAGCTGTTCCAGAAGCTGTTCCACGGAGGACGGCAGAACCCTTCGGCGGGCAAGGAAATATCCCTGCATACAAGCCGAAGCCGATACGAACGGCAGACTGACCGACAGAAGCCGCAGGGAAGGGGCGGCTTTTGGCTGATGGAGCAGAAAGCAGGCTATCGGTTCAGCACCGACCCATAGAATAGTTCCCATGCACAGCCCTACCACAGCGGCCAAGGCAAAGCAGTATCTTGCGGCATAGAGTGCCTGTCCGGTATGGCCGCAGGCCATATACCCCGCTGTCAGTCTTGTGGCACATAAAAAGATACCCGAAAAAGAAACTGCCGCAAATACACCGTACACACTCATGATCAGCTGATATAGCCCCATACCTTCCGTACCGACGACCCCGTTGAGAAATACCCGCAGTACCATGCCGATACTGCGTATGACCAAAGCGGTGCCGGCCAGCAGAATACCGTTCCGAATAAACAATTTCTTTTTCAAACCAAACACCTCTTTCATGCACGAAGTGAACATACAGCACTTGCTCTTTCTACATCGTCCCCTTCAACCCATTGAATCTATCCGTTGACAGTCATCGGATAGATTATTTTTGTATATCTTGACCAAAGTGAGGAAATAGGGTAAAATAGTAACAGATTGTTGAACACCTTTGCCAAGGGAAAAAATTCACGAACCATCAACACAAAAGTTTCCCCGACACCCCTTCAAAGCTTTGATGTTGAAGTTTACAAAGAATCAAGAATAATGTTTGATGAGGTCAAGTCAGCGAATTTAGGGAGGGGGTTTGGGGGAACCCCTTTTTTCGCCAGAAAAGGGGTTCCCCCAACGGGGGTCCAGGGGG
>CADCOZ010000173.1 GCA_902803125.1 uncultured Ruminococcus sp. | reverse complement strand
TGTCCAGTGGACACCTTGGCCGCAAGGCCAAAGCGACCGGACCGAGCCGACAGGCGAGACCCCCCAAACCCCTTTCCAAAATTCGCTAACTTTTTCTTGCGGAAAGATATTCAGCCACCGACCGCTAACTTTTTCTGGCGAAAACAAAGTATTCCATCAATATATTAAATTCAGTGCTCAGGGGGTGGCGGTATGACGTTAACCAATCAAGTGTCCCGTTGGGAAAGTTTGCAGGACTTATTAGCCGGTCGGCTGATGCGTTGGCTGAAATGGTGTCAGTTAATCATGTGTATCCTGCTGTGGTTCTGCTGGCTGACAGAAGGAAAATATCTCGGTGTACATTCCCCCGGCTTGGAAGGCTTGGCACTCATTCCGTTTATTATCATTTTGGGTGCCTTCACGGCTGTGGCCGGAATTCCTCTGCTGATTCGCCTGTTTGCGTATCACAAAGTAACGAAGCTGTCCCGAACTCGAACACTGGCCGGTGTGGATATAGCGGTCAAGCTCACACAGGCGGGTTTTGTGATACTTCTCGAAGGAATATGTGCCGTTCCGCTGATGATCTGGGGCGTGAGAATCTTCCGTGAGATGCTGTTTTACCCGCATACCTTGACAGAACGACTGCTCCACCCTGCGGTACTGCTCATGCTGACGGCTTGTACTGTCGTGGGGCGTTCGATTCTCCGCAGTATGACGTTTCACCGTGTCCTGCGGCTGTCGGTACCACAAACAAATACGCCCGTTTCGGCAAAACCGCTGATGGCATTGATGATCGTCACGGCTGTACAGATGCTTCTGTGCCTATTGCTGATGATCAGTTGGTGGTGGAATTGGTACAATGTCCTGTTGGCGTTCATCATGGTTTATGATAGTATCGAAATGGTACTGCTGTTTCGGTGCGGTAAAATATGGCTGCTACCTAATAAAAAGCCCCTCTGAGGAATCATCTCAGAGGGCTTCTTTTTTGCGTATAAATCTATTACGAACGGGAACAATAGCAGGGAAAAAGCATAGGAGCGTGAGTGGTATGGCAGAAAGAATCGGACAATCTACCGTTCGGCTGTGTCAGCCGGTGATTATTCGGGCGGCGGCGGGTGTGGTCGGCCATAAAGAGCGGAAAGGCCCTTTGGGGGATTACTTTGATATAGCATTCCGCAACGATAAGCTGGGACAGCCTACATGGGAAAAAGCCGAAAGCACCCTACAGACCGTTGCGGTCAATACCTTACTGCAAAAGGCTGTTTTACAGACAAGGGATATTGACGTTATCTTTGCGGGTGACCTGCTGAACCAATGCATTTCCTCGACCTTTGGCCTGCGGGAACTGGGCATTCCTTTGCTCGGACAGTACGGTGCGTGTTCCACTATGGCACAGACAATGGCTGTGGGTGCGGTTTTTGTGGAATCCGGTGCCGCCAATAAAGCGATTGCCGTGACATCTTCTCATTTTTGTTCGGCAGAACGACAGTTCCGTTTGCCGATGGAATACGGCGGCCAGCGTACCCCGACAGCCCAATGGACGGTAACAGGAGCCGGAGCCGCACTGCTTGAACGGGGTCAAAGCGGCGTGAAGATTCAGCATATCACTGTGGGACGCATTAACGATTATCACATCATAGATGCCAATAACATGGGAGCGGCGATGGCACCGGCGGCGGCCGATACCCTGCGGCGGTTCCTGACCGATACGCATACAACCGTGTTTGACTATGACCTGATTCTTACGGGCGATTTGGGACGTATCGGTTCACAGCTTCTGCATGAGCTTTTGCAAAAAGACGGTCCGGACATTACACCGAACCATCAGGACTGCGGCTGTCTGATATTCGATACCGAACAAGCGGAAGTCCATGCCGGCGGTTCAGGCTGTGGCTGTTGTGCATCGGTGTTCTGTTCGTATATTCTGCCCAAACTACAGCGGAAAGAATGGCAGAACATTCTGTTTATCGCTACGGGTGCCTTGATGTCCCCGACTTCTTCCCAACAGGGCGAGAGTATTCCGGGTATTGCCCATCTTCTGCACATTGTCAGTTAGTCGGCTATTCCCTGCATTTTGGAAAACATTAACACCTGCCTGTCGTCCGCAAACTCTTAAAAGGGCTTGCGGACGACTTTTGTATAGATAACCCCTCAATAGTGGTTAGTGATTAGTGATTAGTGAATAAAGAATAACGTTTGATGAGGTCAAGTCAGCGATTTTTGGAAGGGGGAGAAATAATGAATAGTGAATAATGAATAATGAATAGTGGATAATGTTTAGATATCCAACCGGGCAGGTAAAACTCAGCGATTTTTGGAAGGGGGAGAAATAATGAATAGTGAATAATG
>CADCOZ010000172.1 GCA_902803125.1 uncultured Ruminococcus sp. | reverse complement strand
GCGGTGTGGGGGTCAGGCCGAACGCCTTCAATAAATACAGGCCGCTGTCATCGGCTCCCAAAGAGGGAGAAGCCTGCGAACCGCACGCCATAATCAGATAATCGCAGTGAATCATACTATCTTCTGTAGTGATGACGAAACGCCCGTTCTCCCGCCGCAGGGAACGTATGCCGCAGGAAAGCCTTTCCTGTACGCCATAGTGCCGACACGCCCGCTGTAACGCTTCCACAATGGTAGCCGCCTGCTGACTGTACGGATACAGCCGCCCTTCTCCGTCGGCTCTCAGCCATACCCCCCATTCCCGAAAAAAATCTTTCAGCCGCTCCACAGAAAAGCGTGACAATACACTTTCAATTAACTTCGGGTCACCGTGATAGTGTTCCGGCGCAATATTCTCGTTGGAAATATTACAGCGGCCGTTGCCGGTGGCCGATAACTTGCGGGCGGTTTTGTGCTGTTTTTCCAACAGAATGACCTGTCCCTTTCCCAACCGCCTGCTCCAGACAATGGCCGCCGTTAAGCCGGCCGCCCCACCGCCAATGACAGCGGCTCGGTAATGTGATGCGGATAACTGTTCCATCATGGCCTCCTGCGGTGCCGTTCGGTCAGCGGGTAAATGCACCCGCCACCGTCAGCACCGGCTTTTTTGTTCGATACTGCTATTATGATAGCATATTCCGCCCGCAAGAACAAGATTAGATTGATTTTTTGCGGGCCATGTAGTAAAATAGGCTTAAATGCTTTGCGAACGGAGGATTTATATGCTGTTTTCCGATATTCCCTATGAACGACCCGCCCTTGAACCGCTTCAGGCACAGGCCGATGAGATTCAGCAGGATTTTATGAACGCCAAAACCGCCGACGAAGCCGAAGCCGCTTGGCTTCGCTGGGACAAGCTGACCGCTCATGTCGATACCATGATGAGCTTGGCCTATATTCGGCACTCCATCGACACCACCGACACTTTCTATGAACAGGAAGCAGACTATATTGATGAGATGGCACCGCTGTTTACCGAATGGCAGCACCGCTTTACCCAACAGCTGGCCAACAGTCCCTTTCGTCAGGAACTGTCGGAAAAATACGGCACCCTTCCGTTTATCAATGCCGAGATTTTTCTCAAGGCCTTCTCCCCTGCCATCATTCCCGAAACACAGCAGACCAATCAACTCGAAACCGCCTATCAAAAACTGCTTGCTTCGGCACAAATCCCCTTTGACGGCGAAAACCGCACCCTTGCCCAATTGGCTCCCTATAAAAAGTCTGCCGATGACACGGTACGCCGAGCCGCATGGCAGGCCGAAGCCGCCTTTTACGGTCAAATCGGAGCGGAATTAGATGATATTTTTGATAAGCTGGTACACCTGCGGACAAAAATCGGGCAGAAACTCGGCTTTGAAAACTTTGTTGAAGCGGGTTACCTGCAAATGAACCGTAACTGCTATACCGCCCAAGATATTGCCTTGTTCCGTCAGGCGGTTATCACCCATATTGTGCCGATAGCGGAACAGCTCTATCGGGAGCAGGCCCGGCGGACAGGTCTGCCCTACCCGCTCACCTTTGCTGATGCGGCTTTGCAGTTCCGTGACTGCAATCCCAAACCGCAGGGTACTGCGGCGGATATCCTGCACACCGCACAAGACCTGTATCATGAACTGTCCCCCGAAACCGCCGCTTTCATTGACCGGCTCTATCAGGATGAACTGCTCGATGTTCTCAGCAAAAAAGGCAAAGCCGGCGGCGGCTACTGTTCCCAATTGGCCGATTATAAGGTTCCGTTCATTTTTGCGAACTTCAACGGCACGGCTGATGACGTGGAAGTCATGACACATGAAGCCGGCCACGCCTTTGCTTATTATATGGCACGGGACATTGTTCCTTCCGAACGGCAGAGTCCCACCCTTGAAGCCTGCGAAGTCCACTCGATGACGATGGAGTTTTTCGGCTGGCGTAAAAGCGAAGCCTTCTTTGGCACAGATGCCGCAAAATTCCGTTACAGCCATTTAGCCAACGCCATTACTTTTATTCCGTACGGCACAATGGTAGACCATTTTCAGCATATCATTTATGAACAGCCCGACCTGACCCCCTCCCAGCGTCATGACGTGTGGAAAGACCTGCTGTCCGTCTATATGCCGTGGATCAAGCCGGACGGTTCTCCCTTCTATGGTGAAGGCAAGGGCTGGCAGCGGCAAATCCACATCTACGAAAATCCTTTTTATTATATCGACTACTGTTTAGCGCAAACCGTTGCCCTATCGTTCTGGATTATCCTGCAAAAATCCCCCTCTGAGGCATGGCAGCGTTATATCCATTTTGTGCGGCAGGCCGGCACCCAAACCTTCACCGACCTTGTTGCCTCTGCCGGTCTCCCCTCTCCCTTCAGCGAGGACTCCCTCCGCACCATCGCCCAAACCGCTTACACCTACCTTCATCCCTAACCCCACGGTGTGTTGGAGGGCTTTGCCCTCCAAACCTCCCAGCAGGGACTCTGCCCCTGCACCCCGTTGGGGGAAACCTTTTTCTAGCGAAAAAAAGTTTTCCCCCAAACCCCCTTCCAAAAATCGCTGACTTGACCTGAGTCAACATTATTCTTTATTCGTTATTCTTTATTCTTTATTATTTATTTCTGGTGATGCATATGCAAAAAGATTTCGTTAAATTTGAAAATGTATACAAACGCTATAAAATGGGCGAGGTTACCATTACCGCCGCCGACGGTGTCAGCTTTTCGATTGATGAAGGCGAATTTGCCGTTGTGGTCGGTTTATCGGGTGCCGGCAAAACCACCGTGCTGAATATCCTTGGCGGCATCGACAGCTGTGACGAAGGGAAAATCCTTGTCGGGCGGAAGGATATCAGCCATCTTAACAAACGTGATTTAGCTTCATACCGCCGCTATGATATCGGCTTTGTGTTCCAGTTCTATAACCTTGTGCCGAACCTCACCGCCAGAGAAAATGTTGAGTTGGCCACACAAATCTGTCGGGATTCCTTATCGGCTGACGAGGCTCTGGACAGTGTGGGACTTTCCGAACGTAAAGATAACTTTCCGTCACAGCTGTCGGGCGGTGAACAACAGCGGGTTTCCATCGCCAGAGCTTTAGCCAAAAAGCCGAAACTGCTTCTGTGCGATGAACCCACCGGTGCCTTGGACTACAACACCGGTAAAAGTATTCTCAAACTCCTGCAAACCAAATGCCGTGAGGACGGCATGACCGTGGTACTCATTACGCACAATTCAGCCATCACCCCTATGGCGAACCGTGTCATTCGCATGAGAAGCGGCAAAGTGGTCAGCAACGTCGTTAACCCCCACCCACAGCCCATTGAATCCATTGAATGGTAATGTATTCATATGTAAGAGTCTGTTTGTTCATCTTGACGCAGAACAAGCATTTCGCCTTCGTGAAACAACTTACATATCCATCAACACAAAAGTTTCGCTCAAGCCTTTTCAAAGGCTTGTGGGGTCCAGGGGCAAAGCCCCTGGTGGGAGGTTTGGAGGGCAAAG
>CADCOZ010000171.1 GCA_902803125.1 uncultured Ruminococcus sp. | reverse complement strand
GAATTTCGGGAAGGAGAAATAAATAATAAAGAATAAAGAATAACGAATAAATAATAATGTGATCGGTCATCAAATCAGCGATTTTTGGAAGGGGGTTTGGGGGAAACCTTTTTTTCGCTAGAAAAAGGTTTCCCCCAACGGGGGTTCGGGGGAGACCCCCGACACTTATGCGTAGTGGAGGAGAATAACGGTGGTGTTGTCTTGAGCGTGTGAGGCGGTGTGCAGGGCGGCGGCGGTCAGTTCACGGGCGGCTCGCTCCAAGTCGAAATCGTTGTCCGCTATGACGGCTTTGATTTTGTCCTCCGACAGCGATTTATACAGGCCGTCACTGCACAGGAGAATCATATCGCCGGCTAACAGCTGCAAAGGCTTTTCGTTGGTATCCATCAGCACCAGTTCGCCCAACCCCAAATAACTAATCAGGGCTTCGGCCTGCGCTTCCTGTGCGTGGTACTGCTCTTTGGTCAGCTTGCCGTCGGACAACATTTCGTTGAGCAGCAGGCGGTAATTATGCTCCCGCACAATACAGTGCAGTTCGCCGCTTCTCAGCACATAAATCTTGCTGTCACCAACGGATATCCAGTTCATCTGACCGTCCTGAATGTGTACCGCCGCCAAGGTGGTGCCGGCTCCGAGAGGCTCTCCGTTTTCATCACTGATATGAAAAACACGCTTGTCCAGCTTAATGGCTTCTACCTTCAGAAACCGCCGAATATCGCTTTCTGTCAGGCTGATGTAATCCTCCAGCAGGTTCCGAACCGCCAGACTGCTGGCTTTTTCGCCGCCTTCCAAGCCGCCCATGCCGTCACAAACAACCGCTAAACAGCCCAGCGGCGTTTCTATACAGCCGTAAGAATCCTGCTGGTATTTTCGAGTGCCGATAATGGAAGAAACCGCCATCGTTACCTTTGGCACAGGGGTATATGTTTCTGTCGGAACGGTATAGTCAGCCATCGTTTATTCCCCCAATATCAGGCGGTATCTGGTGTTGGCTAAAATAATTAAATCCTGCTTGCCAACATAATATTTTGTGCCTTTTTCCATCTTGACATAATTGATATAAGTACCGTTGGTGGAACAGTCCTCAATGCAGAACTGCTTTTTCTCACTGTCAAACAGCAGTTTGCAGTGCAGTTTGCTGACGTTTTCACAATTCGGAAAGACAATCTCACACTTGGGGGAACGTCCCACCAATACCTCTTTATCCTCTTCTATCTGATAGTGTTCCTGTACAGCACCGTCAATGCTGACAGAAATATTAACAAAACCGTCCTCGCCGCCGGCACGGCTGACAACTGCTTCCAAAGCGTCCATGAACTCGCCCATGGTGCGGGTGCGTTCAGCCGGCTGCAATACCAAGGCACGATCCACAATCGCAGAGATTTCCTCGTCCACGTCCGGCCGCAGAGCAGACAGCGGTTCATAGTCGGCTCCTGTCAGGCGGTCGGTCGCCCGCGGCATGACCTTGCCGGTGAGGGCATAATAATAGGTGCTGGCCAACGCATAAACATCGGTAAAGGGTCCCTGCTTATCCGCAGAGGAATACTGTTCAATCGGGGCAAAGCCGTGCTTGAGCGTAATGGTATAGTTACTGCTGCTCATGAACAGGTTTTTGGCACTGCCGAAATCAATGATAACCACCCGACCCGATGACAGTATCATGATATTCTCCGGACTGATATCCCGGTGCAGATATCCTTTTTCTTTATGCACCAAGTCCAAAATACGGCCGGCCTGCAAGATAATATCGGAAGCGGTATGCCAATCCATGCCGTGTTCCGGCACCATTTTCCGCAGGGATACGCCGTCAAGATATTCCATGACATAGTAAGCGGTGCCGTTTTCATCAAAGCAGTCTGTCACACTGACCACGCCGGAAATATTGTGCATTTCGCTGATAATATTGGCTTCCTGTATGAAATGCCGAATACCGTTTTGGAACTCTTCCACACGGTTTTGGCGGGTACACTGCACAGAAACCCCGTCAGCACTGCGAACGGCCAGCCCCATCGGGAAATATTCTTTCACGCACACCTTCATATTCTTTACGGTATCATAGGCCGCATAGGTGATAGCAAAGCCGCCGGCCCCAAGAGATCGTCCGATCAGGTATCTGTTTTTGAGCTGATGAAACAGCTTCAGATCTTCTATACTGGGATCGTCCGTCATCTCATAACCGCATGAAGCACATTTTTTCCCATCGAACGACTGTGAAAAACAATCCGGACACCACATTCTGCTCACACCTCCGCTGTATCTGCTGTACCGAGCCGCCGTTTTATCGCTTTGTGCGGCCGCTGTTTTTTGTTTGTGTTTTATGTGTCGGCCAAGTCTGCACTCCGCCGGTTTATCCGCTGCGTATACAGTATCATTATAATAAAAACCTCCTGCTTTGTCAATTGCCATGTTTGTGTTCTTCCCAACCGTCAGCCACTTGGGGGAACCCCTTCCCGAAATTCGCTGACTTTGACCTGAGTCAACATTATTATTTATTCGTTGTTCTTTATTCTTTATTCTTTATTATTTACTTCTCCCCTTTCGAAAGTCGCTGATTTTGACCTGAATCAACATTATTCACTATCCACTATTAGCTTTGGGCTTTGGGCTATCAACAATTCCACTTTCCACATTCCACATTCCACATTTCACTGCCCACTGCTTCTCAGGCGGTACACGAACGCCGCCTCCAAGGCGTGCGGGCGTGTACGCCGTATTCTTCTCCCTTAAGGGAGAAGAATACTTCTTTCTTTCTTTAGTTGGGGTACCTGGGTTGGTACCTGGGTTGGTACCCGGGTTGGTACCTGGGTTGGTACCTGGGTTGGTACCTCAGTTGGTACTTTTTTTACCAACTCGATTTCTCGTGTCG
>CADCOZ010000170.1 GCA_902803125.1 uncultured Ruminococcus sp. | reverse complement strand
TCCGCCATAGGACTGCGGCAGATATTGCCGTGACAAATGAACAGTATTTTTATCATCATATTTTTCCTTTCTCCCATTACCGAAGGGTATGGCAGGGTACATCAAATGTTATCACACTAATTCTGCCAGCAGTTCGTCAAAGGTTTTGCCAATGAAATGGATATGGGTGGCATGATGCACTTCGTAATGGTCAGTCTCTTGAATAGAATCTGTATTCATAATTGTTATGGAGCAAGGCCTTTTTCAGAAGCACACATATTTCATTGATTTGCCTTTCGTTTCTCCTATGCCTTTCAGCTTGTTAGAAGCGTTTGGAAAATGGTCTGTATCATCCGGAAATCCTGTGTATTGGCGCCGCCGACAACAAGCAATTCGGCAAATGGCGTAACGGTTCGCCGTTGAGAGACGGCAAGATCGTGGACAATATCCGCACGGTCAGTACCGGCAGTCTTTCCGCATAAAATATACAGGCCTGCTATCTGTGCATTGGTATCCAGCGGACTTAACGAGAACAGGTATTTGTAGACCAATTCCTGCAGCTGATAAAGGCGGATATTATTGCTGGTGCTGAATTTTGCATCAAGAATGAGATAGCGTGTCTGACCGCCGGATTCAAAACGAATGAGATAATCCGGCGTATAAAAGTTGCCTGTAGACGAGCCTTCCGAACGGGATGTGGTCGAAGTGTTGCGGTACAAGCGGATACCGTTTACGGCAGAACGCTGTCCATAGATGACCGGCTGAAAATAGAGTGTCAGACGGTCGCCCTGCTGGTTGGTAAAAGGGAAAGTGTTGGCATGGCGTACTTCTTCATCACCGGGATAACGCTGAGGATACAGATAGCGGTCGGCCGTTTGCCGTTTCATGTGATCGTTCAGATAATTCAGCATCTTGACCAGACAGTAGTATTCATAGATTTTATCACTGGCAATAAAGGTCAGCAGGAAATCTTCTTGATTCAGGTCATAAGACCCGATAGAGAACCACTGACGGATGACTTCAAATAGCTGGCGATAGGAAGCCATCGACCGGAATACCGCTGTAAACTGAGGAACGGAGCGAACAGAAGCGGGCGAAATGCCCATTAGGTTGCTGTAAACATAGTATAGCTTCTGGTATCGTGTCTGCAGGTTCTGCAAACGGGCAATATATAGATTGATGCGCTTTTCGTTGCGGGAAAAGATTTGTATCATGGAATTGATATAGCCGGCGGCGGCGGCGGGGTGACGAAGACGGGCTGTATACTGATGAAGCTGACGGATATCCTGCCGGATATCTTCGACAATGGTTTTGAGAAAGCCCACAATGATTCGATTTTCATACACATCGTTGGAATAGGTATTCTTTTCAATCAGGATACGGTTGGGCTGATAATACTGCCCGTTGAAGCGGATGCCCGTGTCATAATTGGCAGGGGTCAGTTCCTCTGCGTGAGTCGTTACATAACGCAGGGTGTCGGATGACACGCCGGTCAGTTTATCAAACGTATCCACACCCGTTGTTTTTTTGAGTTTGGCGTAAGGGTTGGTTTTGAGGGCAGGATAAGCATCGTGATAGACAGCGGCCGCCTTATCCAGAAAACGGATTTTCGCTTCCAGTGAAACAACATCATCCGGTTTGGTGCCGCTGGCGATCATGGCATGCTGGTGTTCCTCATAAAGATATTTTTCGCCGTTTTCATAGATATACTCAATCATTTGCATGACATTGTTATTGATATCGGTGTTGGATACCATAACGGCAATGCTTTCAGAGTAGTAATACTGCTGATTGTGCAACATTTCAATGCGTACCGCCCCAAAGCAGGTGAGAAACGGTCTGTCATTGTTTTTGAGCTTGAAGCGTAAGGAATCGGCCGTTGTCTGATGCAGAAGAACCGTTTCGTATACATCATCATTGATATAGATTTGCGGAGGAAGGGACACATGGGGCGCAGTCAGGGTGAAGGTGTAGACCTTATCGTTGTAAATTACCCCACCACCGGTCGGCATTTCCATAAAGGGCGGCAGTGTCCGGCCGCTTCTCATTGTCAGCGGCAGGTTGGCCGAACTGTTGTCGGGAGAGAGTGTAAGCTTGATCGTGTCCAAAGAGATACCCCCTTCAGATCAGATACTGACAGTAGCCCATATTGCTTTCCTGTGCATCAATGATTTTGTTGATGGCCTCTTCGGTCATTTTCAGCTTATATTCCTGACACGCCTGCTTGAGGGCATCAAAGAAGCGTTCATAGATGGTATAATAGCCATTGATTTTGGGCAGTAACTTCTGAATGATGGCAAAGTCAAGCGCACGTTCTCTGGCGAGTGCATCCGTTTCATTTTCCATGATAGCCTGTGCGGCTACGATATAATTCTTGATGCAGAGCTGGAGTCTGGCGCTGACGTTCATGCCGTAATCGTTGAAAAGCTTATAAATAATCTTGAGGGCGTTCACGGTGATGGGGTGCATTTCGCCGGTACGGTTGAAGGTGGTACAAAGTGCCTGCCAGGAGATGCGTTCCTTTGGCTGTTCCGCAGAGGGAAGAATCGTCTTGGGTTCTGTATTGGGCAGCTTGATGATGCTGGCACGGTCGATCAGTCGGGGCGAAAGGGTTTCAGTGGTCTGATCGGTATTGATGGTCGCCATAAAGCGGAGCGTTTCCGGTACATACAGTTCTTTTTCGGTGCCAATGTTGATATAGGCATCGTTGGCGGAGGAACGGTCGGTCAGCCGCATGAAATCCGCCCAATAGTATTCGATAGGACTGAGGTTTGCTTCATCGAGCAGTATCATAAAAGGATAGGCGGATTGTTCACGCTCATTGTCGAGAATGCGCAGGGCACGATAGACCTTAGCGTTACTTTTATCATAACGGCGGGTCAAGGGGTTATAATAGCCGATAAGATCCCGTTTGGATGACCAGCCACGTTCAACGGAAACCGACACAAAACGGTTGATATCTTCGCCATACTGCATCAGACCGAGAGTTTCAGCAACAATGCCGCCCATGGAAGTTTTGCCGATACCGGGTTCGCCGGAAAAGATAGTGATGAAGCTCTGGACAAGGCTGATATAGATATTGATGATCTCATTACGGCTATAGTTGCGGCGTTCCTGTACATATTTGACAATATAGTTGATGAGGTCATCTCCCGTAAGGTCAGAGGGTGTCACCTGTGACAGTTTGGCGGCCCATTCATCATAGAGTTTACTTTCCTCATCCGCATCCCATGAAGCGGCCGCTTTTATCATCTGATTGGCAATAAAAGGATCGAATGCCAAAGAAGCCATGCTTTCGGCTCCCTGGTTGATGGCCTGGGTAACCCTGTCCCTCTCTCTTAAGGCTCTGTCCTTATAGCGCAGAGAAAGCTGGGTATAGGTATCTACATCCTTTTCCAGCATATCTTTTTGCTTTGTCAGGGCATCAATATCATGGGACAGACTGCGGTATTGCTGTAATTCCTTTTCCATTGCCTGATATTCGGCGGTTTTTTCGGCGGAAACGGTTCCCGCCGCCTCGCCTTCTGTCTGGTTGAGCTGCTCCAGCTCTTCCTGAAGTTCCTGCCGCCGTTTTTCGGCCGCATCGGCTCTCTGGGCTTCTTCGGTAGACTTATTCTGCTGTTCTTTGTAGATGGCGGAGTTTTTCACAGCG
>CADCOZ010000169.1 GCA_902803125.1 uncultured Ruminococcus sp. | reverse complement strand
CGGTAGACAGGGTGGTCTTGCCGGTACCGGACAGACCAAAGAAGATAGCGGTGTGTTCACCGTTCATATCGGTGTTAGCGGAGCAGTGCATGGAGGCCATACCCTGCAGCGGCAGGAAGTAGTTGATCATCGAGAACATACCCTTTTTCATTTCGCCGCCGTACCAAGTATTCAGGATAACCTGCTCACGGGAAGAAACATTGAAGAGTACCGCTGTTTCAGAGTGGAGTCCCAGTTCCTGATAGTTCTCTACCTTGGCCTTGGAAGCGGTATAGACGATGAAATCCGGTTCGAAAGCCGCTTCTTCTTCCGCTGTGGGCTTGATGAACATATTCTCGACAAAATGTGCCTGCCAAGCGACTTCCATAATGAAGCGAACCGCCATGCGGCTGTCCTTATTGGCACCGCAGAAAGCGTCTACTACATAGAGTTTCTTGCCGGACAGCTGCTGAAGAGCCAGCTTTTTGCAGGCTTCCCATGCTTCCTGTGTAGCGGGGTGG
This sequence comes from uncultured Ruminococcus sp., assembly GCA_902803125.1. GTDB lineage: Bacteria > Bacillota > Clostridia > Oscillospirales > Acutalibacteraceae > UBA1213. The sequence goes on along the minus strand of CADCOZ010000169.1, from coordinate 5,017 downwards.
TTGTCGTTGGGATATTCAGGAGTTGTCCACCAAACCGTGTCCTTGGACTTTTCATCCATCACAATGAACTTGTCCTTGGGTGAACGGCCGGTATAAATACCTGTCATTACATTAACGGCACCCAGTTCTGTGACCTGACCCTTTTCATAGCCTTCTAAGGACGGGTCTGTTTCGTCCTTGAACAGCTGTTCATAGGAGGGATTGTAAACAATCTCCTGCACATCGGTAATGCCATACTGACTAACATCAATCTTTGCCATAGTTATTCCCCTTTTCTTTAATAAAAGTACAGCTATATTTTACAATAGTTCTCCCGTATTTGTCAATAGTTTCATCTTCGAGAAAACCTCTTATCTAAGGACAGCCACTTGGGGGAAAACTTTTTCTGGCGAGCGGGTGACCCCGCAGGACTTAATGTTTTCCCCCAACCCCCCTTTCAAAATTCGCTGATTTTGACCTGACCCAGTGTTTTAATCATGAACCTGCCGTTCAAAGACTGAGGGAGCCTATAAAGGTGATGCACATCGAGAGCTTGAAAGACAACAACACAAAAGTTTCGCTCAAGCCTTTTCAAAGGCTTGCGGGCGACACAAAGTTAGTCCCTTTAGGGAGTCCAGGGGCAGAACCCCTGGTGGGAGGTTTGGAGGGAGCGCGGGTGTCCTGTGGACACCTTGGCCGCAAGGCCAAAGCGCCCTGACCGAGCCGACAGGCGAGACCCAAAGCCCTCCAACATTCAGAGGACTTCCGGCCATGAAGAGTTTTCTTCGTAGTAGCCGTCACGGTCGATGAGGGTGACGGTTAGGGTTGGGTCGGCGTACAGGTTATAAATGAGGTGGTATTTGTCGGTCGTGGAAGAGCCGGAGGTACAGCGAAGGGTCACGGTGAAGTGTCCTTCCCGCAGAACGGTGAAGGAAATGACATCATCTGTACCGGAACGGGTGGCTGTGCTGTCCGTTTCAACCACTAAATTGTCGCTCAGCTCACATTTCCAGCGGGATGCTGCCGTATCTTCCGGCATATGAATGGAAAAACTGCCGGTGATTTGCTCCGGTGCCGGCATCGGCTCCTTTTCAAAATAATTGCCCTCTGAGGCATTTATCGTGTAGTTCAGATTCTTGTCTACCGTAATGTCATAGACCAGTGTGTACTGCTGTCCGCTGTGGGTATCATAGGTCAGACGAACCGCTGTCCGTCCTGCGGAAAGCGTTGTGAAGCGATACTCCCGCAAAACATAGGTCTTTAAGTCCTCAACAATAACCGCCTGCTCCACTGCTTCATAGCTAATCAGATTCTCGTCATCTATGCTGCACTGCCAAAAATAGGGTGAGGAAATCGGCGATTTCACGGTCACCGTAAAGACTTCCGGCGTTTTGGCGGTGGGAGATGCTACCGTCAGGGATGCCCATTTGCTCTCCTGCTGTCCGTCTTCGTCCAGCACGTTGATGCAGATATCATAAGTACCGGCTCTCAGCGGCCGCCAACGGAGATTACTGGCCGTACTGTAATCGCTTAGGGTTGTCCAGCTGTCCTCATCGGTCGGTTTATAGAAAAAGCCATAGGAAAGCTCTCCGAAACCGCCTTCCGCCAAACCGGTCAAATCGACAAACTCACCCTGCTGTATGTACGAGGTGCTGACATAGGAACGCTCCTTCAGCGGCTGTGTGACACGAACGTCAAAATACTTCTTGGTGATTTTCGCATTGTGCTTTACCTTGATGCAAACCTCATAATCTGCCACAGCATCCGGTGTCCAGACTACAACCGTTTCCGGACTGTACTTTTGCAGGGTCATCCAGAAAAGACCCTTTACACGCACATAAAAACCGTACTCACACTTATTGGGATTCACGCCTTCGGCCTGCGCCACCATGGTGATGCTGTCACCGATCATGATTTTTTCCGCACTCAGGTATGAGGCATTGACCGCCTCTTTCATGGACTCTTTTAATTCAGCTATCAGCCGATCGACTACAGACTCCGCTTTGACTGTCACAGACAATCCCATCGCAACCAATAAAACCGTCATGATGATGGCCAACCCTCTCAAAAGCATACGTTTCATGTACTCACCCTCCTACCGGTATATCTTGATTGATACATGATTGATTTCTTTTTGATCAACAGCATTTTGTCGTATTCAACAAACGCAGAACGCTATTATCATATATTTAGCACAAAAAGAGGCATCTGTCAACCCTTTTCCGCAGGAATTGACAGATGCTGACAGAACCTATTTATTTTTGGGCAAATCTTTGTAGGAAACGCAGAGAGTTTACTCCTGCACTTCAGCCAGAATCAGGTCGGACACCTGCTGCAGAGCGGCATCAATCTTATCAACAGACCCGACACCCGCCATGGCTCTTTCCGGCTTGCCGCCGCCTTTTCCGTCTACCAGAGCGGCAATCTTCTTGATGAGCTTACCGGCGTGAAGTCCCTTGGCCTGTGCTTCTTTACCGCAGATAACCGCCAAATTCGCCTTATCACCGTCAATACCGAACAGCACCGAAACACCTTTGGGCGCCCCATCGAGCAGACGGTCACCCATGGTTTTGAGCATGGCGGCATTGGTGCCGTCGAACTTACCTTTAATAATGCGAACACCCTTTTCCAGTGTGGAAACCGCAAACAGATTATCCAGCGACAGAGCCGAAATCTTGGCGGTCAGCTTTTCAATCTCACGGTCTTTTTCCTTCAGTTCAGCCGCTGTACTCTTGCAGGCCGGCACCAAATTCGCTATATTGGTCACCTTCAGAGAAGTCATCGCCTCGGTCATGATGGCAGTGTATTCATTCAGCATTGTCAGCACACCCTGACCGGTCACGGCTTCAATACGTCTGACACCGGACGCTACCGAACCTTCACTGCGGATACGGAACAAACCGATTTTCGATGTGTTGTCAATATGCGTACCGCCGCAGAACTCCTTAGAGAACTCGTCAATCATGACCACACGAACAATATCGCCGTATTTCTCCCCGAACAGTGCCATCGCACCTATTTTCTTGGCTTCATCAATCGGCATTTCTTTGGTTGCCACCGGCACAGCGGCAAAAATCTGCTCGTTGACCAGTGTTTCAATCTGATGCAGTTCGTCAGCTGTCAGGGCAGAAAAATGGGTAAAGTCGAACCGCAGTTTTTCGCTGTCCACTAACTGACCTGCCTGTTCCACATGGGTACCCAGCACTTTCCGCAAAGCCGCCTGCAATAAATGGGCGGCGGTATGGTTCCGCATGGTGGCTTGACGGGTGTTGACATCGACAGAAGCCTGCACGGTCTGCCCCACTTCAATGGTACCTTCCGTAATGCGGCAGATATGCATATAAATGCCGTTGTGGTCTTTCTTGGTATCCAATACGGTCAGCACCGCCGTATCCGTTTTGATGACACCGGTATCCCCGACCTGTCCGCCGCTTTCGGCATAGAACGGGGTCGTATCCAGCACCACGGCTACTTCATCACCTGTGCCGCCAAAGGTCACCAATTCACCGTCCGATACAATCGCCATCAATTTGGCTTCAGCCGACAGGGTTTCATAACCGACAAACACCGTCTTGTCAATGCCGCCGAAATCCACACTGTCACTCAGCCACGCATCGGCACCGGCATTCTTGCGAGCATTCTTGGCTCTGATTTTCTGCTCTTGCAGCAAGGCCTGATAGCCGTCCATATCCACGGTAAAACCCTTCTCGGCCGCTACTTCGCTGATCAAATCAATCGGCAGGCCGAAGGTATCATTCAGCTTGAAGGCTTCCTCGCCCGAAATGCGGTTCACCTCTGCCTTATTCATGATATCCTCCAGCAGTGCAAAGCCCTGATTCAGCGTTCTGCCGAAGCTCTCTTCTTCATTCTTGATGATCTTAACAATCAGGTCACGCTTTTCCGACAGTTCGGGATACGTCGGGTTTTCCTGAATGACCGTATCCACGACTTTATACAGGAAGCTGTCCGTCACGCCTAACAGACGGCCATGACGAGCCGCACGGCGGAGCAGTCGTCTGAGTACATAGCCGCGGCCATTATTGGACGGCATGACACCGTCACCAATCATAAACGTGGTGCTTCTGATATGGTCGGTGATAACACGCAGGGAGATATCCGATTTCTCGTCCTCGCCGTACTGTACCCCCACCAGTTCGGAAATCTTCTTCATGATGTTCTGCACCGTATCCACCAAAAACAGGTTGTCAACGCCCTGCATCACACACGCTAACCGCTCCAGACCCATGCCCGTGTCGATATTCGGGTGATCCATCAGGTCATAGTGACCCTTGCCGTCGCTGACAAACTGCGAAAACACATTGTTCCAGACTTCCACATAGCGGTCACAGTCACAGCCTACCCCGCAGGTCGGCTTGCCGCAGCCGTATTTTTCTCCTCTGTCGAAATAGATTTCGGTGCAGGGACCGCAGGGACCTTCCCCATGTTCCCAGAAATTATCTTCCTTGCCCAGCCGTACCAAATGACTTGGGTCTACACCAACTTCCTTTGTCCAGATATCATAGGTTTCGTCATCGTCCTGATAGACCGAAATATAAATCTTTTCCGATGGCATTTCCAATACTTTTGTGAAAAACTCCCATGACCATGCGGTTGCTTCATGCTTAAAGTAATCCCCGAACGAGAAATTGCCCAACATTTCAAAGAATGTACCGTGCCGTGCTGTGATACCGACACGTTCAATATCCGGTGTACGGATACACTTCTGGCAGGTGGTCACACGCTTGCGGGGCGGTGTTACCTCACCGGTGAAGTACTTCTTCATCGGTGCCATGCCGGAGTTGATCAGCAAAAGGCTGTTGTCGCCGTTGGGAATGAGCGGAAAGCTCGGCAGCCGAAGATGTCCCTTCGACTCAAAAAACGACAAATACTTTTCTCTTAATTCATTTAATCCTGTCCATTTCATACCGTTTTCACCTTTTCCTTCCTGATATTTTGCCGCAAAAAGAAAGGGATCCTTTCGTTTGGGACGAAAGAATCCGTGTTACCACCCAAATTGCACGTTCCGTTTTCGAAACGT